>CANQSK010000022.1 GCA_947626475.1 uncultured Lachnospiraceae bacterium | reverse complement strand
CTTCTTCAATGTGATCTTCATGATCACCATGTTCTTCGGCGGCGGCCTGATCCCGACTTACCTGCTGATCAGTAACCTGGGACTGCTGGACAGCATGTGGGCGGTTATTCTGCCCGGCGCGTTCAGCGTCTGGAACATGACCATCGCCAGAACCTATTACCGCGGGATTCCCACAGAGCTCCGCGAGGCGGCGGATGTGGACGGCGCCAACGAGCTGGTGTATTTCTTCCAGATCCTCCTTCCCGTGTGTACGCCTATCATCGCCGTGCTGGCCCTGTGGCAGTTCGTAGGTATGTGGAACAGCTATTTTGACGCGATGATTTACTTAAATGATTCCGCCAAGCAGCCCCTGCAGCTGGTGCTTCGCTCCATCCTGATTCAGAACCAGCCGGAGTCCGGCATGATCGCCGATATGCAGAGTACCGCTCAGAGAGCCCAGCTGGCAGAGCTTCTGAAATACGCAACCATTATTATTTCCAGCCTTCCCCTTCTGGTGATGTACCCCTTCTTCCAGAAATATTTTGACAGCGGCATTATGGCTGGCGCTGTCAAGGGCTGACGGATGGAAAGGAGTCGGATGATGATGAAGAGATTATTTACAAGAACAGCGGCAGTTCTTTTTGCGGCGGCCACCGTGGTATCTATGGCCGGCTGCGGCAGCAGGGTGGAGATCAACCCTGGTACCGAGATGCAGGTAGTGGATCCTGCCACCCTGCAGTTCCCTCTGGCGGAGAAGACGACCCTGACCGGCATGATCAGCTATCCCCCCAGCACAGAGTCGGATCCCAACAAGCGTACGATTTTCAAGCGCCTTCAGGAGGCCACCAATGTGGAGATCGACTGGACGGCCATCCAGTCGGACCAGTGGGGCGACAAGATCGTGCTGAATATGTCCAACCCCAACATCCTCACGGATTTTGTATTTACCGCCGGATTTAGTGATAATGACCTGTTGCGTTATGCGGATTATGGTGCTATTATACCCTTGGAAGATTACATTGACACCTATATGCCCAACTTAAAAGGTGTATTTGACAAATATCCGGAGTACCGGAAAATGTGCACCGACGTAAACGGCCATATCTGGGCCCTGCCCTGGATTGAGCAGCTGGGCTCCAACTACACAGCCATCCAGACCATCGGCGACATGAGTTTTATCAACAAGAAATGGATGGATTTCCTGGGCCTGGAAATGCCCACCACCGTAGATGAATTTGAGCAGGTTCTGATCGCCTTCCGCGACAACGCTGACAAGCTGAAAGCGGAGTTCGGCATCGAGGGAAGCATTATCCCCATGTCCTGTATCGTCAACGACGGCGACCAGGATCCGGCGATCCTGATCAACGGCTTTGGCGAGGGCTACGGCGACGCCGACCGCGGCCGCCACATTGCGGTGACGGATGATCTGAAGGTCATCTGCTCCGGAACTCAGGAGGGCTTCAAGGACGGTATCGCATGGCTTCACAAGCTGTATGAGGAAGGCCTCATCGATCCGGAGGCGTTTACCCAGGAGTGGTCCACCTACGTGGCCAAGGGTAAATCCGGACGTTACGGCGTCTGCTTCAGCTGGGATGTCGCCAACATCGACAACCTGACTGACTGGGTGCCCCTTCCGGCCCTGACTGCCGATGTGAGGAACATCACGCCTGCCAACGGTTCCTTCACCAGCGGCTTTGACCGGGGACGCTGCGTGGTGACTTCCGTTGCCAAGGAGCCCGCGCTGGTCTGCGCATGGCTGGATCAGATGTACGCCCCCCTTCAGTCCCCGCAGAACAACTGGGGAACTTACGGCGAGGACGACGAGTTCGATATCTTTGAGATGGGCGTCAATGATAAAGGCGAGCCCATGCTGCATCACGCGCCTCTGGGAGACGCTTCCCCCGTTGAGGTTCGTGAGGCGGAATCCGTCGGCGGACCCCTGGCCGTGCTGGATGAGTATTACGGCGTGTATGTAACCTGCCCCGACGACGCTCAGTACCGTCTGGACTGGATCGAAGAGTACTATACGCCGGATATGCACACCAAGTATGTATATCCCAACGCTTTCATGAGCCGTGAGGATACAGAGCGGCTGTCCAATCTGCAGGCGGATATTACCAAGACCATCAACGCCAGGAAGTCCGACTGGATCATGAACGGATTTACCGATTCCGACTGGAACGAATATCTGAAGTCTCTGGACGCCTACGGCCTTCCGGAGTATCTGGAGATTTACCAGAAGTATCTGGATTCCTTCTACGCGGAATAAGGCCGGCAGTCCGGAAAAAATGACGGAACAATGAAAGGACCCCGTTTTCGCGCCGCCTGAAAACCAGACGGCGCGGAGGCGGGGGCCGCAGCAGTTTTATGACGCGCAGATTCGGCCCGGAAACAGGCAGGTAAAAACTGCCCAGCTGTTTTCCGCGGCATGAGAATTTAGATCTAGGAGAATGTTATGACAAGTCAGACATTGCGGGAAGCCCGCAAATATGAAGAAACTTACGAAAAGATGATACCGGAGGAGGACAGGCCGGCATTTCACCTGCCCGCCCGGGTAGGCTGGATGAACGACCCCAACGGATTCTCCTATTATAAGGGCGAGTATCATATGTTCTACCAGTATTATCCTTATGATACCAACTGGGGTCCCATGCACTGGGCCCACGCGGTCAGCAAAGACCTGCTTCACTGGCAGAACCTGCCGGCGGCTCTGGCTCCCGATGAGGTCTATGACATGGACGGATGCTTTTCCGGAAGCGCCATAGAGATGCCGGACGGAAGACAGCTTCTGATGTACACCGGCGTCCGGAAGGAGCAGCAGGCGGACGGTAAGTTTCGGGAGATTCAGACTCAGTGCCTGGCTGTAGGAGACGGCGTGGATTATGTAAAATACGCCAGAAATCCGGTGCTGGATGAAAGAGACCTTCCCGAGGGCGGCAGCCGGTTTGATTTCCGGGATCCGAAGATCTGGAGAAATGAGGACGGCACTTACACCAGTGTGATCGGCAACCGTCCGGCGGACGGAAGCGGTCAGCTGCTTCTCTTCAAAAGCCCGGACGGCTTTCACTGGAAGTTTCATAAGGTGCTGGCATCCAACCACAACCGGTTCGGGAAGATGTGGGAATGCCCGGATCTCTTTGAGCTGGACGGAAAATGGGTGATTCTCACCAGCCCCCAGGATATGCTGCCCAGAGATTTTGAATACCACAACGGCAACGGAACTCTGTGCCTGATCGGCCGGATGGATCCGGCCAGCGGGGATTTTGTGGAAGAGTACAATCAGGCGATCGATTACGGAATTGATTTTTACGCCCCCCAAACGATTCTGACACCGGACGGCCGCCGCGTTATGATTGGGTGGATGCAGAACTGGGATACCTGCAGCCACCGGACGGAGGAGCGCAGATGGTTCGGGCAGATGAGCCTGCCCAGGGAGCTGTCTGTGCGGGACGGCCGCCTGGTTCAGAATCCCATCAGAGAGCTGGAGGAGCTTCGGGGCGAGAAGATAGAATACAGGCAGGTTTCCTTTACGGATATGCTTCGCCTGGACGGAGTGAAGGGCCGCCGCGTTGATATGGAAGTGACGGTGCGGCCGGCCAACCCCGACAACATTTACCAGAAATTCGCCATCTATCTGGCTCAGAATGAGGACTACCGGACTTATCTCAGCTACCATCCGTCTGAGTCGGTGCTGAAGGTTGACCGGAAGTTTTCCGGCTCCCGCCGCGCCATCATCCATCAGCGGCGCGCCCAAGTGAGGGACCGGGACGGAGAGCTGAAGCTTCGGCTGATCCTGGACCGGTTCAGCGTTGAGATCTTCGTCAACGACGGGGAGCATGTGCTGAGCACCACCATCTACACGGACCAGAATGCGGACGGGATTTCCTTCTTCGCTGACGGCGGAGTGGTGATGGATGTGGTGAAATACGATTTAAAAGGATAAAGGAATGATAGAAAGGACGCGGCCCGCAGATGGTGATGAACATCTGCGGGCCGTGTTTGGGATCCGGCATACGCTATTTATCCTGAATCTCTCCGTGCAGCTGCTGCAGGGATTTCACATCGCTCTGAGCGTGGGATTTCACATACAGGATGCCCTTGGCGGCGGACCGGGCCGCGGCCATGGTGGTGAAGTAGGGGATCTTGGCCTTGATGGCGGCTTTTCTCAGGTAGCTGTCATCGTGAACGCTGTCCTTGCCCGCAGGGGAGTTGACCATCATCTGGATGGTTCCGTTGGTGACCAGATCCAGGATGTTGGGCCGTCCCTCGTGGAGCTTGTTCACCCGCTCGGCGGGGATGCCGGCCTGGCGGATCAGCTCATAGGTGCGGCCGGTAGCCAGGATCTTAAAGCCTGCCAGCGCGAAGTCCTCCGCGATCTCGGCAACCTCCGGCTTGTCCTTGTGGTTGACGGAGATCAGGACGGTGCCCTCCTGGGGAAGCCTGGTCTGAGTGGCCTCCTGGGCCTTGTAGAAGGCCTCGCCGTAGTAGGTGGAAAGTCCCAGCACTTCGCCGGTGGAGCGCATCTCCGGTCCCAGAAGCGGGTCTACCTCCGGGAACATGTTGAAGGGGAAGACCGCCTCCTTGACTCCGTAGTAGGGGATGTACTGTTCCTTCAGAGCCGGTACGGGCGAAGGCCTGCCGGTCAGCTGGGAGGTGATGATCTCCGTGGCCAGAGGCACCATGCGGATGTTGCAGACCTTGGATACCAGGGGCACGGTGCGGGAAGCTCTCGGATTGGCCTCCAGCACGTATACCTTGCCGTTCTCTATGGCGTACTGCATGTTCATCAATCCCTGCACGTTCATCTCCACGGCGATTTTTTTCGTGTATTCCTTGATGGTCTTTAAGTTCTCGTCGGAAATGTGAACGGAGGGGATGATACAGGCGGAGTCTCCGGAATGGATTCCTGCCAGCTCAATATGCTCCATGACCGCGGGAACAAAGGCGTGTTCGCCGTCGCTGATGGCGTCGGCTTCGCACTCGGTAGCGTGATTTAAGAAACGGTCGATGAGGATGGGACGGTCGGGAGTGACGCCAACGGCCGCTTCCATATAGCCCTTCATGCTCTCGTCGTCATAGACCACTTCCATGCCGCGGCCGCCCAGAACGTAGGAGGGACGGACCATGACGGGATAACCGATCCGGCCGGCGATCTGCAGGGCTTCCTCCACCGTGGTGGCCATTCCCGACTCCGGCATGGGAATCTCCAGCTTGTCCATCATGGCGCGGAACAGATCACGGTCCTCCGCCAGGTCGATAACGGCGGGGGAGGTTCCCAGGATCTTTACGCCGTATTTCTCCAGATCGGAAGCCAGATTCAGGGGAGTCTGACCGCCGAACTGGGCGATAACGCCTACGGGCTTTTCTTTATGGTAGATGCTCAGCACGTCCTCCAGGGTCAGCGGCTCGAAATACAGCTTGTCGGAGGTGTCGTAGTCGGTGGACACAGTCTCCGGGTTGCAGTTTACGATAATGGTCTCAAAGCCCAGCTTCTTCAGGGCAAGAGCCGCATGGACGCAGCAGTAGTCGAACTCGATGCCCTGACCGATACGGTTGGGGCCGCCGCCCAGGATCATGATCTTGGGCTTGTCATTACTGACCGGATTCTTATCAGGGGCGTTGTAGGTGGAGTAGTAGTAGGCATTGTTCTGGGTGCCGCTTACGTGAACGCCCTCCCAGGCCTCCTCCACGCCCAGGGCCAGGCGCCGGCTGCGGATATCTTCCTCGGGTACATCCAGGATCTGGCTTAAGTATTTGTCGGAGAAGCCGTTCTTCTTGGCGCTTATCAGCTGCTCATCCGCCGGCAGGCTGCCCCTGGACTTCATGAGGGCTTCTTCTTCCTCTACTAACTCCTTCATCTGGTTCAGGAAATAATGCTTCACTTTGGTGATCCGGTACAGCTCATCCACGGAAACGCCCTTCCGCAGGGCCTCATAGATAAGGAAATACCGCTCGCTTGAAGAATTGATCAGCCGTTTCAGAAGTTCTTCCACAGGAAGACGGTCAAAGTCCCTGGCGTGACCCAGGCCGTACCGTCCCGTCTCCAGGCTGCGGATGGCCTTCTGGAAAGCTTCCTTGAAGGTCTTTCCGATGCTCATGACCTCGCCGACGGCTCTCATCTGGGTTCCCAGCTTGTCCTCGACGCCCTTGAACTTCTCAAAGGCCCAGCGGGCGAACTTGATCACTACATAGTCCCCGTCGGGAACGTATTTGTCCAGGGTACCGTACTTGCCGCAGGGAATGTCCTTTAAGGTCAGACCGGCGGCCAGCATGGAGGATACCAGGGCGATGGGGAAGCCGGTGGCCTTGGAGGCCAGGGCGGAAGAGCGGGAGGTGCGGGGATTGATCTCGATCACGACCACCCGGTCGGTTACCGGGTCGTGGGCGAACTGGACATTGGTGCCGCCGATCACCTGCACGGAATCCACGATGCGGTAGGCGTATTCCTGAAGCCGCTTCTGGGTCTCCTCCGAGATGGTCAGCATGGGGGCGGAGCAGAAGGAGTCGCCGGTGTGGGTGCCCATGGGGTCGATGTTCTCGATGAAGCAGACGGTGATCATATTGCCTTCCGAGTCGCGGACCACCTCCAGCTCCAGCTCCTCCCAGCCCAGGACGGATTCCTCCACCAGCACCTGACCTACCAGGCTGGCCTGGAGGCCTCTGGCGCAGACGGTCTTCAGCTCTTCCCGGTTGTAGACCAGGCCGCCGCCGGCGCCGCCCATAGTGTAGGCAGGTCTCAGGACGACAGGATATCCAAGCTCGTCGGCAATGGCCAGGGCCTCCTCCACGCTGTAGGATACCTGGCTTCTGGCCATCTCGATTCCAAGGGCGTTCATGGTGTTCTTAAACTCAATACGGTCTTCGCCCCGCTCAATGGCGTCTACCTGAACGCCGATAACCTTCACGTTGTATTTGTCCAGGACGCCGGCCCTGTACAGTTCGGCGCACAGATTCAGGCCGGACTGGCCGCCCAGGTTGGGAAGAAGGGCATCCGGGCGTTCCTTGGCGATGATCATCTCAAGACGCTCCACGTTCAGCGGTTCGATATAAGTAGCATCGGCCATCTCCGGGTCTGTCATGATGGTGGCCGGATTAGAGTTGACAAGCACGATCTCATAGCCCAGATTTCTCAGGGCCTTGCAGGCCTGAGTGCCGGAATAGTCGAATTCGCAGGCCTGGCCGATGATGATGGGGCCTGACCCGATAATGAGTACCTTGCGGATGTCGGTTCTTTTTGGCATTTGATAGGTTCCTCCTTTATTTTCTCTCGTTTCTATTATATATAAAAATGGAAATCCTGCAAGAAGTTTTAACCAGTCCGGGGAAAAAGTTTGACGGAAGATGGAAAGCCACGTATAATGGGAAAGAAGTGTGGAGTCGATTTGTTGAACGAAGAGTTATGACAGGAGGTTTTCATGAAAGGACGCGCCCATCGCTATGAGAAGGTGAATTACCCGGTATCGGTCCGGCCCATCGACAAGATCGCGGGCTACTGGGTCCGGCCGGGAATGTTTGATCTGAACGGAGCGACCAGTCTGGAGATAGGAGTTAATTTTACCATTCACACTCACAGGGGGACATCCTGTGAGCTGCTTTTGTTTCACCATGGGGAGCAGGAGCCCTACGCGGTGATTCCTTTTCCGAAGGAATACAAGATCGGCGACGTGTATTCCATGGTTGTGTTAAATCTGAAGCTGGATGAGTTTGAGTATGCTTACCGCATTGACGGCCCGTGGGATCCCAAGAAGGGACTTCTTTTTAATAAGGAAAATATTCTTCTGGACCCCTACGCCAAGGCTGTGACCGACCAGGGCCTCTGGGGAATACGGAAAAATAAGTTCGGCTACCGGGCCAGGGTGGTGAAGGACAATTATGAATGGGGCAGCAGGCCTCAGTCCAACCGTGCCATGAGCGATCTGGTCATCTATGAGCTTCACGTAAGGGGATTTACCAGGCACGAGTCCTCCGGCGTGGAGCGGCCGGGGACATTTTACGGCCTGAAGGAGAAGATTCCCTACCTGAAGGAGCTGGGAATCAACGCGGTGGAGCTGATGCCGGTCTTTGAGTTTGACGAGACCATCAACGCCCGGGAGGTGGACGGCAGGAGGCTTCTGGAGTACTGGGGCTACAATTCCGTAAGCTTCTTTGCCCCCAACACCAGCTACGCTTCCACGCCTGAGTACAACCAGGAGGGGACGGAGCTGAAGGATCTGATCAAGGCCCTTCATGACAATGGGATCGAAGTGATCCTGGACGTAGTGTTCAACCACACGGCGGAGGGCAACGAGAGAGGGCCGGTCATCAGCTTTAAGGGGATCGACAACAAGGTTTACTATATGATGACGGCGGACGGAAACTATTATAATTTCAGCGGATGCGGGAATACACTGAACTGTAACCATCCGATCGTGCGGCAGATGATCGTTGACTGCCTGCGGTACTGGACCATCAACTACCGGGTGGACGGGTTCCGCTTTGACCTGGCCAGTGTCCTGGGACGCAGGGAGGACGGCTCCCCCATGAGCGAGCCGCCTCTTCTGGAAGCCCTGGCCTACGACCCGGTTCTGGGCAACGTGAAGCTGATCGCGGAAGCCTGGGACGCGGGAGGCCTGTATCAGGTGGGACGGTTCCCGGCCAACAAGCGGTGGGCCGAGTGGAACGGCCGGTACCGTGACTCTGTGAGAGGGTTCCTGAAGGGCGACAGCTGGGAATCCTGGAACGCGGCGTGGAGCGTCAGCGGTTCCGGAGATCTGTACGGCAACTACTTTGTGGGAGAAAATGTAGACTATGTAGGCTACAATTCCAGCATCAATTTCCTCACCTGCCACGACGGGTTTACCCTGTACGATCTGTATTCCTACAATGAGAAGCACAATGAAGCCAACGGGTGGAACAACACGGACGGCAGCAACGACAACCGCAGCTGGAACTGCGGCGAGGAAGGCGATACGGGAAATCCTGAGGTCTTAAGCCTCCGTTACCGGATGATCCGCAACGCCTGCGCGGTTCTTTTGTGCAGCCGCGGCACGCCCATGTTCCTGGCGGGAGACGAATTCGGCAATACCCAGTTCGGCAACAACAACGCCTACTGTCAGGACAATGAGATCTCCTGGCTGGACTGGAGCCTGCTGGAGAAGAACCGGGACCTGTTTGAATTTTTTAAGTTCATGATCCGTTTCCGCATGAGGCATCCGGTTATCCGGAAGCAGCTGCCGGACGCGGTCTGCGGCATGGAGCCGATCCGCGCCCATGATGTGGACGCCGGGGAGACCAACCTGCCCAAGGACACCAGAACCTTTTCCGTCAGCTTCGCCGGGTACGACAGGGATGCGGGCAGGGATGATCTGGTCTATATTTCCATCAATACCTACTGGGAGGATGTGCCCATCACACTGCCGGATCTGGACAGCCACCACAGCTGGTATCTCTGCGTCAATACCTACGGAGACGGGCAGGGACGGTACTGCTATCCGGAGGGCCAGGAGCCGCGGATCGGCAGAGACTTTGTTCTGCGGCCCAGGTCAGTGGCGGTGTTCAGCATAGATAGGGCATAATTATGCAGATTGTATCGATTTTTGTAATTGAGAATGCAAATGATTTGTGTTATACTGAAAATAGTGCAGATTTTTGTTAAATCTGTAACAGAAGTTTTATACAATATTATGGAAAGAAAGAGGGTTAAGAGGTATGGGATTGGCTACATTTGTTGGCGGAATTCATCCCTATGAGGGAAAAGAGCTGTCAGAGAATCAGCCGATGGAAGTCCTGATGCCGAAGGGAGAGCTGGTATTTCCGCTGTCCCAGCATATCGGCGCTCCTGCCAAGGCTCTGGTAAAAAAGGGCGACCAGGTTCTGGCCGGGCAGAAGATTGCCGAGGCAGGCGGATTTGTCTCGGCCGTCGTCATCTCCTCTGTGTCCGGTACTGTGAAGGGCATTGAGAAGAGAAGAATGGCAAACGGCGGCATGGTAGATTCCATCATCGTGGAAAACGATGGCCAGTACAAGACCGCAGAGGGGATTGGCGCTGAACGGGATATGGATTCTCTGTCCAAGGAAGAGATTCTCAATATTGTAAAGGAAGCCGGAATCGTCGGACTGGGCGGAGCCGGGTTCCCCACTCACGTGAAGCTGGCCCCCAAGAATCCGGAGAAGATCGATTATATCATCATCAACGGCGCGGAGTGCGAACCTTATCTGACATCCGATTACCGCAGGATGATCGAGGAGCCGGAGAAGGTCATCGGAGGCCTGAAGGCGATCCTGAAGCTGTTTGACGGCGCCAAGGGAGTCATCGGCATCGAGGACAACAAGCCGGAGGCCATTAAGAAGATGACGGAGCTGGTGAAGGATGAGCCGAGAATTGAGGTTTGTCCCCTGAAGACCAAGTACCCCCAGGGCGGTGAGCGCACCCTGATCTACGCGGTGACCGGCAGGAAGATCAACTCCTCCATGCTCCCGGCGGACGCGGGCTGCATCGTGGACAATGTGGACACGGCGGCGGCCATCTACATGGCGGTCTGCAGGAGCACGCCCCTTATGACCAAGACGGTGACTCTGACCGGCGATGCCATCGCCAATACCAAAAACTACAGCGTGCTTCTGGGCACCTGCTATCAGGAGCTGGTGGACGCGGCCGGCGGGTTCAAGAAGGATCCGGAAAAGATCATTTCCGGCGGCCCCATGATGGGTCAGGCGCTCTTTGATCTGAATATTCCGGTTGCCAAGACCTCGTCTTCTCTGACCTGTCTGAGCAAGGACGACGTGGCGGCTATGGAGCCCAGCGCCTGCATCCGCTGCGGACGCTGTGTGTCCGTATGTCCCAGCCGCATTGTGCCGCAGAAAATGTACCGGGCGGCTCTGAAGCACGATATGGATGAGTTTGTCAGGCTGAACGGCATGGAGTGCTGCGAGTGCGGCTGCTGTTCCTACATATGTCCGGCGAGAAAGCCGCTGACTCAGTCGTTTAAAGAGATGCGCAAGGCCGTGGCGGCGGCCCGCAGAAAAGGATAAGGAGGGGTGAATATGAATAAATTGTTGAATGTATCCTCATCGCCCCATACAAGGAGTGACGTGACGACTCGCAACCTGATGTTTGACGTGGTGATTGCCATGATTCCCACGTCTCTGTATGGCATCTGGCAGTTTGGGGTGAGCGCGCTTCTGATTCTGATCGTGACCGTATTAAGCTGCGTGCTCAGCGAGTACGTGTATGAGAAGGCGCTGCATAAGCCCATTACCATAGGCGATATGTCGGCGGTAGTGACCGGCATGATACTGGGACTGAACATGCCCCCCACCATCCCCCTGTGGATTCCCGCCCTGGGCGGCGTCTTCGCCATCATCGTGGTGAAGCAGCTGTACGGCGGCCTGGGCCAGAACTTTATGAACCCGGCCCTGGCGGCAAGGTGTTTTCTGCTGATCTCCTTTGCCAACAAGATGTCCTCCTTCACTCTGGACGGAGTGACCGGCGCTACGCCGCTGGCTCTCATGAAGAGCGGGACCGTCATGGGACCCAATGAGATTTCCGCCATGTTTGTGGGACGGATTCCGGGAACCATCGGCGAGGTTTCCACTATCGCCCTTCTGATCGGCGCGGCCTACCTGCTTTACAAGAAGGTCATCAGCATCCGCATTCCGGGCGCGTACATTGTCACATTCGCGATCTTTGTGTTTATTTTCGGCGGAATGGACCTGAACAAGGTTCTGGCCCACCTGTGCGGCGGCGGCCTGATCTTCGGCGCGTTCTTCATGGCGACCGACTATGTGACCAGCCCCATTACCCCCAACGGACAGATCGTGTTCGGCGTCCTGCTGGGTGTTTTGACCGGATTGTTCCGTCTCTTCGGCGGCTCTGCTGAGGGCGTATCCTACGCAATCATCATCAGCAACCTGTTCGTGCCGCTGATCGAGCGGTTTACCCTTCCGGCGGCATTTGGAAAGGAGGGGAAGAAAGCATGAAATCTGCAGGATTTATGAAAGACGCTCTGATCCTGTTTGCCATTACTCTGGTGGCAGGCGCGTGTCTGGGCGGCGTCTATACCGTAACGAAGGAACCTATCGCGGCGGCCCAGCTGGCTGCCAAGGAGGAGGCCTACCGGACGGTTCTGGCCGATGCCTCCGGCTTTCAGCAGGATGATTACTCGGCGGCTTTTGAGAAGGCGGCCGCGGATATTCCCGGCCTGGGCTTCGGCAATGTGACCATTGACGAGTGCGTGACCGGCGTGGACGGCTCCGGCAGTCCCATCGGCCATGTAGTGACCGCTACCTCCAGCGACGGCTACGGCGGCGACGTGACCGTATCCGTGGGGATTTCTTCCGAGGGTGAAGTGAAGGGCATTGCCTTCCTGACCCTGGCGGAGACTCCCGGTCTGGGCATGAGGGCTTCCGAGCCTGAATGGATGGCCCAGTTTGCCGGAAGAACGGTAGATGAGTTTACTGTGACGAAGACCGGTTCCACCTCTGACAGCGAGATTGACGCTATCAGCGGCGCGACCATCACAAGCAGAGCAGTGACCGGCGCGGTTAACGGAAGCCTGTATTTCGTTAACAGCTGCCTGGCCCAGTAGGAGGTGGGATTATGAATAAATGTGCAGAACGTTTATATAACGGCATTATCAAAGAAAACCCGACCTTTGTTCTGATGCTTGGCATGTGCCCCACACTGGCTACCACCACATCAGCCATCAACGGCCTGGGCATGGGACTGACCACCACGGCGGTGCTGATCTTCTCCAACCTGATCATTTCCGCCCTGAGAAATATCATTCCCGACCGGGTTCGTATTCCGGCTTACATTGTTATCGTGGCCTCACTGGTTACGATCGTTCAGCTGCTTCTGCAGGCTTACATACCGACCCTGAACGACGCCCTGGGAATCTTCATTCCGCTGATCGTGGTGAACTGCATCATCCTGGGCCGCGCAGAGGCTTACGCGGCCAAGAACGGTCCGGTGGAGTCTGCCTTCGACGGAATCGGCATGGGTCTTGGCTTCGCTCTGGCTCTGACCTGCATCGGCCTGGTCCGTGAGATTCTCGGCTCCGGTTCCGTTTTCGGCATCGGCATTATCCCGGATGACTTCCATATCTCCATCTTCGGTCTGGCCCCCGGCGCTTTCTTCGTCCTGGCAGGTCTTACGGCTCTGCAGAACAAGTTCAAGATGCCGTCGGCCACCAATGTGGAAGGCAACGGCTCCGTTCTGGCCTGCGGCGGCGACTGCATGAACTGCTCCGGCTCCGCGTGTATGGCCAACCACGCAACCCTTGAGACCAGAAGGCTGCAGGCGGAAGAGGACGCTCTGAAGGCGAAGCAGGCCATGCTGGCCAAAAAGCAGGCGGAACTCAGCGCCAAGCTGGATAAGAAAGATGAATAAGGAGGGGGAAGAGCATGGATGCAATTAAATCATTATTGTTGATTATCGTGGGCTCCGCCCTGGTAAATAATATTATTCTGAGCCAGTTCCAGGGCCTCTGCCCGTTCCTTGGAGTTTCCAAGAAGACGGATACGGCGGTAGGCATGGGCGTGGCGGTTATCTTCGTTATCACCCTTTCCAGCTTCGTGACCAGCCTGATCTACAGGTTTGTGCTGGTGCCGCTGGACGTGACCTACCTTCAGACCATCGCCTTTATTCTGGTTATCGCGGCGCTGGTCCAGTTCGTTGAGATGTTCTTGAAGAAGAGCATTCCCTCCCTGTATCAGGCTCTGGGCGTGTTCCTTCCCCTGATCACCACCAACTGCGCAGTTCTGGGCGCGGCCCTGACCAACGTGCAGTCCGGCTACGGGATCATCGAGAGCGTTTTCAACGGCATTGGTACCGCCGTAGGCTTCACCATCGCGATCGTGCTGCTGTCCAGCATCCGCGAGAGCATTGCAGACAATGATATCCCGTTCACGTTCAAGGGATCCCCGATCGTGCTGATCACGTCCGGCCTGATGGCGATCGCGTTCATGGGATTCGCTGGACTGATCTGATGAAGGAGGTAGCGTGATATGACAGGACTTATTTTGGCTGCCGTGATCATAGGCGCCATCGGTATCATTATCGGCGTACTCCTCGGCATTGCCAGTGAAAAGTTTAAAGTAGAAGTGGATGAGAAAGAAATGCTGGTCCGCGCGGAGCTGCCCGGCAACAACTGCGGCGGCTGCGGATATCCGGGCTGCGACGGTCTGGCCGACGCCATCGCCAAAGGCAAGGCTCCTGTAAACGCCTGCCCCGTAGGCGGTCCCGCCGTGGCGGATAAGATTGCCGCTATCATGGGCGTAGACGCGGGAAGCTCTGTGAAGAAGGTCGCTTTTGTAAAATGTAAGGGCACCTGCGACAAGACCAGAGTCCAGTACAATTATTTCGGCGCCGACGACTGCCGGATGATCTCCGTGGTTCCCGGAGCCGGCGAGAAGGCCTGCGCTTACGGCTGCATGGGCTACGGTTCCTGCGTGAAAGCCTGCGCCTTTGATGCCATTCATGTGGTAGACGGCGTGGCAGTGGTAAATCCGGAGAAATGCGTGGCCTGCGGCAAGTGCGTGGCCACCTGTCCCAACCATCTGATCGAGCTGGTTCCCTACGACGCCAAGCACCGGGTTCAGTGCTCCAGCCATGACAAGGGCAAGGACGTGAAGGCCAAATGTGAGAACGGCTGTATCGGCTGCACCCTGTGCACCAGGCAGTGTGAGTTTGACGCCATCCACATGGACAACAATGTGGCCGTCATCGATTATGAGAAATGCACCGGCTGCGGCAAGTGCGCCGCCAAGTGCCCGTCCAAGATCATCAGCTGATAGGACGGGGAAGGGAGTCCGGATGATCAGAAACGGCTGAGCATCTGGGAAAACAAAATAAAAGCCTGCGGACCTGCAGTGACAATGGTTCGCAGGCTTTTGTCAATATGAAAGGCGGCGTCAGGGCTGCCGCGGCCCCTTTTCTCTCAGTTTCCGCTGCTGACCTCTACTACCACACGGTTGGGAAGACAGATGATCATCTGGCCGTCGCCGCTGATATGTCCCTGATGGATACAGACCTTGTCCGGGCAGGAGGCTTCGTCCACCCAGACTTCCCCATCCTGAATAACTACATGATTTACACCGCCTTCGTACCCTGAGACGGTGTATTCTTTGTTTTGGTTCAGGTCAAGCACTGTTTCCGTTCGGCCGTTTACGGAGATCATCACCTGGGAGGCGGGGGCCTGGTGGGTATAACGGTTGACAGAGTACAGAGCGGCGGCCGCCAGAAGAATGAAGGCCGCCAGTATCAGGTCCCATTTTTTGAACGGTGATTTCATGGACGGGCTCCTTCCACCATGCAAAAATGCGGGCTGGCGTTTTATAAACGCCGGTCCGCCATCTGGCTGCTATCGTAAAGTATAGCATAAAAAGAGATTGAAGGAAAGTCAGGGATGTGATAAAATTTTAGTATGCGGCGCGAGAAGGCGCCGCGTCAGGCAGTATGTTGCGTCAGTACGAGAGAAAAGCCGCCGGTGGCGGAGTTTCGGGATTTTCTGTGGTAAGTCTTTTCATCTGTAGAAAGGTTTCCATCATTGACAATATGTTGCATAAGACATATAATGGGAGGAGAGGTTGGAGAAGTACAGGATTATTTTTTACGAGACAGCTGATGGTGAATCGCCGGCCTGTGATTTTATTTATAGTCTGAATCCGAAGATGAAAGCGAAAATGCTTAGGACTCTGGATCTGCTGGAATCGAATGGACCTTCTTTGCGTAAGCCGTATTCGAGTCCGCTGGGAGATGGGATCTTTGAGCTTCGCGTAATATTTGGGTCGGATATATGTCGTGTTTTATATTATTTTTCTGCAGGCAGAATCGTAATCCTTACAAATGGATTTATAAAAAAGCAACAGAAAACGCCGCGGCATGTTATTGAACAGGCAAAGAAGTACCGGGATGATTATGAAAGGAGAAGACTGTCATGATGGAATACTCCGAATTGAAAGAAAATTTGTTGAAGGATCCGGAAGTACGGGCGGAATATGACGCTCTGGAGCCTGAATACGATATTATTCAGGCAATGATCGATGCCAGGAAACAGAAAGGGATTACCCAGAAGGAATTATCGGAAAGGACCGGGATTACGCAGGCGGATATCAGCCGGATAGAAAACGGCACCAGAAATCCCAGTCTGGCAATGCTGAAACGTCTGGCCAACGGAATGGGAATGAGACTGAAGCTGGAAATGAAAGAGTCGAGGTAATAATGCCACATATCCGATGCAGCGTAAAAAGAGATTGAAGGAAAGTCCGGGATGTGATAAAATTTCTGTTAGAGAAGGCCCCGCTGTCTGAAAGACCTGCAGGCAAGAGGAGAGCAGAACAGAAGACGGGCCGGAAAAAGCGAGGTTATATATGGATTCTCACATGACTGCCCGGCGGGTGGCTGCCTACGGCATGCTCATAGGACTGGCGTTTATCTTCAGCTATCTGGAAGCGGTTCTGCCTGTTCCCATACCGGTCCCGGGCGTGAAGCTGGGGCTGGCCAACCTGGTTACCATGGTCGGTCTGTATACCGTGGGAGTGAAGGGAACGGCGGCGGTGTCTCTGGTGAGGATCATTCTGGTGGGGCTGACCTTTGGCAATACTTTCAGCATGGTCTACGGGCTGGCGGGTGGCGCCCTGAGTCTGGCTTTGATGATCCTGGCGAAGAGGTTTACCGGCCTGAGTCAGGCAGGCGTCAGTATCATCGGAGGCGTGGGACACAATATCGGCCAGCTGGCCATTGCGGCGCTGGTGACGCGGACGGCAGGAGTTTTTGTCTATCTGCCGGCGCTTCTGGTGGCGGGAACCATTGCGGGAGCGCTGATCGGGCTTCTGGGCGGTCTGGTGACAGAACGGATTCATGGGTATACGAAAGGGATTTTGCAATAGAACCGGGCACCGGAGCAGGGACACAGCAGAAAATGATTGGACATAAGAGAATCAGACACAGAAAATCAGTCATAAGGAGGAACAGAACATGGTCTATGAGGCGATAGGAAAGCTGGTACAGTACGGACTGGATACCGGGCTGATCGGGGAAGCGGACAAAATTTACGCAACCAATCAGATCCTGGAAGCGCTGGGGCTGGATGAGTATGAGGAACCGGAGCTTTCCGGTGAGCCGGTGGTGCTGGAGGAGGTCTTAGGGGAACTGCTGGATTACGCGTATGAGGCGGGGCTTTTGAAGGAGAATACGGTCACTTACCGTGATCTGTTTGACACGAAGCTGATGAATTGTCTGGTTCCGCGGCCGGGACAGGTGGTGGAGACTTTCTGGAAGCATTATGAGAATTCCCCGGTGGAAGCCACGGACTATTTTTATAAGCTGAGCCAGGATACGAACTACATCCGCCGGTACCGTGTCTGCAAGGACATAAAATGGACGGCCGAAACCAAGTACGGTACTCTGGACGTGACGGTGAATCTGTCCAAGCCGGAGAAGGATCCCAAAGCGATCGCTGCCGCCAAGCTGGCCAAACAGAGCGGTTATCCCAAGTGCCTTCTCTGCATGGAGAATGTAGGCTATGCGGGCCGCATCAATCATCCGGCCAGAAACAATCACAGGATTATTCCTATTACCATCAACGACGGTACGTGGGGCTTCCAGTATTCGCCGTACGTTTATTACAATGAGCACTGCATCGTGTTCAACGGCCGTCACGTGCCCATGAAGATCGAGCGGGCTACTTTTATCAAGCTGTTTGATTTTGTGAAGATGTTCCCCCACTATTTCCTGGGATCCAACGCGGATCTGCCTATTGTCGGCGGTTCTATTTTGAGTCACGACCATTTCCAGGGAGGTCATTACACTTTCGCCATGGCGAAGGCCCCCATGGAAGAGAGGTATCAGATGGAGGGCTTTGAGGATGTGGAAGCCGGCATCGTCAAGTGGCCCATGTCGGTCATCCGCTTAAGGGCGGAGGAACCGGAGCGGCTGGTGGACCTGGCGACGAAGATTCTGGACGCCTGGAGAGGCTATTCCGATGAGGCTGCTTTTGTGTTCGCCGAGACGGACGGAGAGCCGCACAACACCATTACGCCCATCGCCAGAAAAGCAGGCGGCAAATATGAACTGGATCTGGTGCTGCGCAACAACATTACCACGGAAGAATTTCCTCTTGGCGTATACCATCCCCACCAGGAGCTGCATCACATCAAGAAGGAAAATATCGGCCTGATTGAGGTTATGGGTCTGGCGGTCCTTCCGGCACGGCTGAAGGAAGAACTGGCTTTGCTGGGTGAGTACATAGTGGAAGGCAAGAATATCGCATCCAACGAAACCATTGCCAAGCATGCAGATTGGGTGGCGGAGTTCCTTCCCCGGTATGAGAAGGTCACGGCAGAGAATGTGCAGGATATCCTAAAGCATGAGGTAGGGCTGGTGTTTGAGAAGGTTCTGGAAGATGCCGGTGTGTACAAATACACGAAGGAAGGCAGAGAGGCCTTTGACCGGTTTATGATCAGCGTGGGATTTGTGAGAGTGTAGGAAAGACTGATATTGAAGACAGTAAAAAAGCTCTGGACATTCAGCCCAGAGCTTTTCTTGTGATTCGTTTTCCTTCCGCCGCGTATTCGTGGTTGAAGGTAAGAGGATACAGGACGTACGCTACCAGGAGACCGCCCATTACATCCATCACGGAATGTTGTTTCAAAAACATGGTGGACAGGCAGATCATCACGCACAGCACCAGTGACAGGAAGTGAATCCCATTCCGGTTCTGCAGGCTGTCGCTCTTGACAACAGCTACGTGAACCGCCACGGAATTGAATACGTGGATGCTGGGAAACACATTGGTGGAGGTATCAATCTGATGAAGGAGAGATACCAGCCAGCAGCAGAAATTCTTGCCGGGGTCCACCACAGGCCGCAAATCCGTACCGTTGTGGAACACGGTACATACCATCAGACACAGGGTCATGCCGGCGAACAGGTACTCGCAAAGCCGGTAGAAATCCTTCGCGTTCTTCAAAAAGAAGAAGAGCATGACTCCTCCCACATAAAGGAACCACATAAAATACGGGATGATAAAATACTCATTAAAAGGAATTAAATCATCCAGCCATGTGTGGATCACATGATAATCACTGGTTACAGCTCCCTCCAGCCAGAAAAACCAAGGCAGATAAATCGCAAAATAAAGCAGCACCCAGGCATGCTTATATTGATGCAGACGCTCTCTCATGATTTCACCTTTTTTCATAATCCTTTCCCTAATCTAACAAGATATTATACCACGATTGCAGGCAATCTACAAGTAGCTTTAGAAAAATGTTAAAATTTCCATGGAAATATTACGAAAGTGTGAAGCCGATATTTTGCAGTTGCTGAATTTCATTGAATCTGATATATTGAAATTGGAAGTTTTCCCATTCTGCTGAGGAACCGAGTGGAGGTGACGGATGTGATCCTGGAGGAATATGATGAGGAGCTGCATATCAGGAGTGAGAAGAAGCTGAGTTATGAGGAAGGCAGGAGTGACGGGCGTCTGTATATTTTGATTGAGCAAATTGCCAGGAAGCTGCGGAAGGGTAAATCGGCTGAGATCATTGCCGATGAGCTGGAGACAGACATTTCCCAGGTGGTTCGGATCTGCGAGGCGGCGCGGGCGTTTGCCCCGGAGTATGACGCCGGACAGATTTTTGCGGCGCTGCAGGACCGGACAGAATCAGGAGGATCTGCATATGAAGAATAGAGGCGCCGCAAGGCGGATGATTGCGGTGCTGCTGGTGCTGGGGATCAGCCTGCTGATGGGGACGATGGTTTCTGCGGCCGCAGGCCGCGGCCCGGAGGAAAATGTGCGAGAGGCATGGATGCAGGCCCCTTCCACGGCGGGAACCCTGAAGGTCAGCGGCGGAAAGCTGGCGGGAGAGCAGGGACAGCCGGTGCAGCTTCGGGGAATCAGCACCCACGGAATCAATTGGTTCCCGGATTATATCAATGAGGACGCTTTCCGGCAGTTTCGGAATGAATGGGGCGCCAATGTGGTGCGCCTGGCCATGTATACAGCGGAGTACAACGGCTACTGTACCGGCGGTGATCAGAATGCGCTGAAAGAATTGGTGCGAAAGGGCGTCCGCTGTGCCACGGCTCAGGACTTGTATGTGATTATTGACTGGCACATTCTGTCCGATGCCAATCCCAATATCTATAAAGAACAGGCGAAGGCGTTCTTCGGGGAGATGTCCCGGGAGTTCGGGCAGCAGAACAATGTGATCTATGAGATATGCAACGAGCCCAATGGGGGAACATCCTGGCAGGAGATCAAATCTTACGCCAATGAGGTGATTCCGGTGATTCGGGCCAATGATAAAGACGCGGTGATTGTGGTGGGAACGCCTAACTGGTCCCAGTACGTGGATCAGGCTGCTGCCGACCCAATCACCGGATGCGACAATATCATGTACGCCCTTCATTTCTATGCGGCCACCCACAAAGACGACCTGCGGGGCAGGATGGCCGCGGCAGCGGAGCAGGGACTGCCCGTTTTCGTGACTGAGTACGGCATCTGCGATGCCAGCGGCAGCGGGGCGATTGACGAGGCGCAGGCAGATCAGTGGGTGAGCCTGATGGACCGGTACGGAATCAGCTATGTGGCGTGGAATCTGTCCAACAAAAATGAAACCAGCGCCATCCTTCAAAGCTCCTGCGTCAAGACCAGCGGCTTTACGGACAGCGATCTGAGCCCCAGCGGACTGTGGCTAAAGAGGACCCTGACTGGAGCCGGCGGAAAGTAGGATATAAGTGTGCTTCAACTATAAAGAATAGGAACTCACGAATAGGAAAGGGCAGGAGAACAAAATGAATTGTAGTAGGAGTGCTGCTATAAGCGAGTATTGGCAGGATGGAATGGTATGCGGGAATGGTAAAACAGGTGTTATCTGCTGGGGATCGCCATATGATGAAAAGTATGTGTTTCAGAATATGGATTTTTTGGTTCCCTCAGAAGCACCTCGATATACTCCGCCGGAGGTATCGGGGGAACTGGAAGAGGCAAGGCAGGCAGTAATACATTTAGATGACAGCTGGAACGTGCATGGGAGGGAAAAAACCGGAATGTATTGTTTCCATCCCGGGGAGAGCCTGCATATACGATCGGCCGCTAAGCCGATCAGCGGATATGGGCAATGGATGGATTTTAACAGCGGGGAGATTGTGACGGAATATGAAGATACATCAGGCAAATGGTGCAGGAGAACCTTTGTATCACATATAGATGATATTGTAATTACCAAACTGGGAAAATCAGATCGTGGGGAGAAAGTTAATATAAAACTGTATGTGGATGATATTTCTGAACTTCCTAAGTTTGGCAAAACAAAACACGGTATAGGACCGGAAATTGGTATTAAATATCAAAAAATAGTAAATCCGGAAAAGAAATATATTGGCATCATAGCGCACTATCCTGAATTTGAGGGAAGCGAACGATCTGAAAGTGGATTTCTTGTTTTATCAAAAATTATCATAGAGGGAGGAACTATTAAAAATACAGAGGATTCTGTTTGCGAAATTGAAGGAGCAGATGAGGTAATTCTTCTGACAAAAACAACTTGTTTATCCCAGCTGGGCAGTTTGGACGCGTTTTCACCGGCCCTTCAGAGTGATATTATAGATCGTTATCTTGATACTTTAAAAGCAATTGCGGAAAAATATACAAATGAAGCAGCAGAATTTTGTTATCAAAGCGCTTTAATACCACATCAAGACAAACAAACAAGGTTATTCCAGGCTGCCAGCATTTCTTTTTCAAATACTGAGGATTTGCAGTTGTCTAATGAAGAGTTGCTTAAAAAACAAAAACAAACAGACAATCTTCTGGATGCAATGGTAATGCGTACTTATAATTTAGGAAGATACGCACAGATCAGCTGCAGTGGTTATTCGGTTCCGAGATTGTGCGGCTTGTGGACAGGTGAGTGGAATCCCGGTTGGAGAGGCGCATATACAATGGATGCGAATGTTAATTTGCAAGTATCTGGCATGAACACAGGAAATATTTATGATGCAGGAATCGGATACATATATTTTCTGTTGCGGCAGTTACCTGATTGGGAAGAGAATGCGGCTAAAGTCTATGGCATGAAAGACGCATTACAGATTCCTGTGAATACGGATGGAATGCGGGCAATGCTGGTAGAATATGACCAATATTATCCGTTTCAATACTGGAATGCCGGAGCAAGCTGGATGCTGGTGCCGATATTCGAATTCTGGCAGTGTTTTGGTAATTGTCAGATTCCTGTGAATGAAAGGATATCCCATCTCTTTTCTAAGAAACTGCTGGATCTGGAAGAGGATGTTTTAAGACCTTTATTGCTTAAAACTATGAATTTTTGGATGCAATTGTGTACTCCTGAATATTTTATGAAAGCAGATGGCAGTCCCTGTTATCAGAAAGGAAAAAAGACATTATCAGCAGGTGAAAAATATTTAATCATCCCTTCCTATTCTCCTGAAAACAGGCCGAAAGGCTATGGAAGCCCAATTGCTGCGAATGCGTCAATGGACATTGCTGCTGCCAGGGATTGTTTGAATATGGTTATAACTTTTTGTGAAAAAACATATAATGAGGATTCTGAGCAAATAATCAGTCAGTCCAGGAAGTTGCTGTCAGATTTACCGGATTACCAGTTTGATTCCACGGGAGCCATATGCGAGTGGGCATTACATCAATTTAAAGACAATAATGAGCATCGCCATATTAGTCATCTTTATTGTGCATGGCCGGCATATGAAACACAAAAAGATGAGAAATTGAAAGGCGCATGTATTCAGGCAATCGAAAATAGAAACTTAGAAAATAAAGGCAAGGACGATACGGCTTCCCATGGCTGGATTCATAAAGCTTTAGTTGCCGCCAGGCTAAAAGACGGCAGCAGTGCGGCGTCCATATTAAGACTGCTATATAAAAGCAATATTTTTTATCGTTCTATGATGACAGATCACAATACGGATCGGTCTAGGGGGGTATATTGTACAGATACAATTATTGGACTGGTGGGCGTGATAAATGAAATGTTGGTTTATTCAAATGAAGGAGAAATCGAATTATTGCCGGCAATTGCGCCAGAATGGACTAAAGGAAGAGTTTGTGGATTGATGGCGAGAACCCGCGCCTGCGTTAAGCAATTGGATTGGGATCTGCAATTGAAGGAGATCAAAGTTACTATCATTTCATATGTAGATCAAACTCTTCAGATTTCGTGTAAATATGCGGGCAATGGATATCGGACTTCCAGAGGAGAAAGAAAACAGGCACAAGACAAGGTGGAAATAGGAGAAAATGAAGAGATAACGATTTCATTTATGGCAGATTAGTTTTGAAAGATATTCCCACATGGAAGATATGCGTAACAATATACAGGATATGCTGGCACATCCTGTCAGAGAGTAAGGCCCGGCAGAGCGGATAAGGGATTCTGCCAGGCGCTTCTGCCAGTGGATTCTATTTCACCGACTCCCGCATTTCCTTGGGAGATACGTCAAAGTTCCTCTTGAAGGCCCGGCGGAAGGAGGCGGCGTTGTTGTAGCCCACATACTGATAGAGGGTGGACAGGCTGGTGTCGGTCTCCAGGACCATCTCCTTGGCCTTGGCCATCCGCAGCCGTTCCAGGTAGGTGGAGAAGTTTTCGGCCACTTCTTTTTTAAATAAGTAGCTGAAATAGTTTTCCGAGATTCCGAATTCACTGGAAATCTTGGTGAGGCCCAGTTCAGGGTCATGGTAATTGTTGTTGATATATTCCTGAATCTTTACGATAAGGTCATTGCTGTCGGTATCTGTGCCGTAGACGTCGCACAGTTCCAGGGCAATGGCCTTTAATGCTTCCAGGCTCATCTCGCCGTTAAACTGACGGTCGATCAGATCCAGGGTTTTCCTCCTGGAGGAATCCAGTTCTTCCTCAGCCAGAATGTGGCGCTTCTTAAATAAGGTACTGCGGATGTCAGAGATCAGCCACTGGGACTGGGTGTATGGCAGGTTCCGCCTGACGGTGTTCTCATAATAGATCAGCTTGAACAGCTCGCTCACCTGTTCCCTGTTGCCGGTGGAGATAAAGCCGTTCAGCTGGACAGCCAGGCTCTCCGGATAGAAATACACGTCTGTGGAGTGGGCAAAGTCGCTGATGCTCATAAAGTATTTGTTGGGCGTGGTGACGGCTTTGGCTTCTCTGGCCTGCTGATAGGATTTCCACATGTAGGAGGCGACGCCGTTGCGGCCGCCGATTCCCCCGCAGATCCAGATGCCGTACTGATTCAGCAGTTCCTGATGGAGAGCGGTGAAGGTCTCCCGGTTTCGCTGAGCCACCTGATCATAGGGCGTGCGCTCATCGGAGGCGATCAGAATGGCAAAAGTGCGGGAGGAGGGCTTATACAGATAGCCTGGATCAGGGAAGTAACGCTTCAGGGCGTCCCGCACCAGCGTATCGTAATTTCGGATACGCTGCTCCATATCCTCGGGCCGGATCTGACGGTCGTCGGCAGGAGAGATTTCCGTGAACAGCACATGGTATTTGATGCCCATTCTTTCCAGATTCAGGGTGTCCACCATGGTATGTATGTCGTTTAAGGAAGCGGCGGTTCCCTCCATGATCTTCCGCAGGTAGGATTCCTCCACCACGGGAGTCTGTTCCTCCACCTGCTGATTCAGGGAGGTGACCAGGGATTCCTGTGCGGTCAGCTGGGAGGAGAGAACCTGTATCTGCCGGCGGTTTACGATGGAGCCGAAGGCAGCGATGGCGATTCCGATCACCATGGCCAGGATCAGCAGGAAGATAAACAGCCGCTGGAAGGTGGTGATGGAATAGTAGGCCTGGTCCCTGGGCTGTACCAGATAGTAGGTCCATCCGCTGTATGGCGAGACGCCGGTAGTCACCAGAAGCTCATCACGTGAATCCGGGGGGGCAAAAGAGGCTATCTGGTCTTTGTAGCTTAAAGCATCCAGGACAGACCGGTCATACAGGACCGCGTCGGGACCGGCAGTCAGAAAGATCAGTTCATTGTTCTTGTTGTAGACGGCCAGATATCCTTTGCCGAACAGGTGGATATCGGAAAAATACTGGCCAAGCTGCTGCCGGCTGAACTCATAGCAGAGGACCGAGTGAACCCGCTCCGCCGCCGGCACGGAGGGGGACAGAGGATATACGTACAGGTAGTTGCCGGAATACGTCCCCATAACCTCGTCCATGGGGATAAAACGGTTCCAGTTGCCGGGATCCATCAGGATTTCCGAGACTTCTTCTCCCGTCAGAGTCAGGGTGATATTGTTGCGGACGTAGAAATTGAACTCGGAGAACAGAGTGGAAGAGAGGGCATAGTGGGAATTTCTCATATAAATGAAAGAGCTGCTGACAGGAAGCATCCGGTCAACGGGAGAAAAGCTCTTCAGGCTCTGCTGAGTCAGATAGCCGGAATAGTAAAAACGGCTGTTTTCCCGGCCGGTCATACCGGCGATGGAGGTAAAAGAAAAGTCGGAAGAGATCTGCCTTGCAGCGGCCGCGATCACCTGTGTGGTGTTGTCCAGGGTCTGGACAGAGGAGGAGACGGTCAGGATATTCTGCTCGTTGATGCCGTTCTTGACCCGGTTGTAGGAAATATGATAAAGGATTGTTCCGATCAGCAGAAGACTGGAAAGAATGCCGATATAGGTCAGCATCAGTATGTTGGTTATGGAAAGGTTCCTTATTTTTTCCTTCATGGACAGCGCCCTCCCTCAGATGTAATGTACGGCTTATTCAATTATAGTGCAAAAGCGAGGGGAAATCAATAAAAATGTACGCTGCTGCCGAAAAATGTACCCTCAGAACGCACAGTTCTTTTGACGGCGGTATTTTTGCGGCAGACGGAGGGAAAAAAGGCACAGAGAGCAAAATATCTAAAATAAATGGGGCAAACCGGTAATTTTAGCTAAAAATGAACAATGATATGAAGAAGTGTGCGTTGAAAATACCCTTTGATGATGGTATCCTTAAATCATAAAAAAGGTGCGCACCTTTTTATAAAAACCTTGTAACAAACAGGAAACTAAGAAACGGGAGGTAAAACATGAGAAACAACAAATTGTTTGCGGCTGCTTTGGCTATCCTGATGGCTGCATCCGTAGTGCTGGGCGGCTGCGGCGGTTCCAGTTCTTCAAGTTCAGGCGGATCCAGTTCTTCTTCTTCGGGCGGTTCCGGCAATGCGGCTTCCAGCGACACTGGCTCCGCAGGCGGCGGTGAGGCCGCTGCAAGTGATGACGGCATCGAGAAGCCGGAGACCATCACCATTATGGTAGACGGTACCGTAACCACGCAGGAGAACAACCAGCAGGCGTTTATCGACAAGTTCAAAGAGCTGACCGGTATCCAGCTGATCATCAACCAGCCGGATCATGACGCTTACTATGATAACGTAGGACAGACCTTCGCTTCCGGTCCCGACAACTGGCCGGATGTGATCATCCTTTCTTCTACCTATTATGCAGGCTATGCCGGTGAGGGCGCTCTTTGGGATATGACTGACGCTTACGAGAATTCCGAGCTGAAGGGCCGTATCAATGAGTCCGGCCAATCCGTAATCGACGGACTTCGGATTGACGGCCATCTGTACGGATTCCCCTCCGGCAGAGGCAACGGCTGCGTTACCTATGTTAAGAAGAAATGGCTTGACAACGTTGGCATGGAAGCTCCCACCAACTATGACGAGTACATCAAGATGCTGGATGCCTTCACCACCGGCGATCCCGACGGCAACGGCGTGAACGGCGACACCTACGGCGTATCCGCGGCAGGTATCATCGCGGCTGAGACTCCTTACATCAACTATCTGCCTGAGTTTTACCAGGACGCGTTCCCGTCCTTCGTGAAAGGCGATGACGGCGTATGGTACGACGGTTTCACAGAGCAGAGCTTCAAGGATGCCCTGACCAGACTGCGCGAGGCTTATGCGGCCGGCTACATTGACAAGGAGACTCTGACCAACGGTACCAATGACTGCCGCAACAAGTTCTATGAGGATAAGTTCGGCGTGTTCACTTACTGGGCAGGTACCTGGGACAGCAACCTGAAGAACAACCTGGAAGCCAACGGCCTTGACGGCGAGCTGGTTCCCCTGAAGCCTCTGGCAGAGGTTGCCGCTACCGGCGGTTACATCGAGAGAACTCCGCCTGTATGGGCCATCACCGAGGCCTGCGAGAATCCGGAAGGCGTCTTCAAGTACTTCATCGAGACTATGCATGACGGCGGCGAGATTCAGACCCTGTGGTCCTACGGCGTAGAGGACGTTCACTGGTCCAGAAAGGCTGAGGAAGTCTGCGGCAATACTTACGCGGAGGGCGAGTTCCACTTTGCTGAGAGCCTTGAGAAGCCCGGTACCCAGTACACCAAGCAGCATATGGACAGCATGCTGGCCCTGGTTCCCATCGTGGATGATATCGGAGCTAATGGTCACGCTCCCGAGGCAGTTGAGTCTCAGGAGATCTTCAACAACAACTGCCGCCAGGCGCAGCTGGTTCCGTCTACGGATGAGATGGCCCAGTACAACGGAGACCTGACCACCCTCAAGAACTCCATCGTAGCTGATGTCGTTGTTCAGGGCGTCTCCCTTGACGAGGCTTATCAGAGATTCGAGACCGAGCACGGCGCCGAGTGGTCCAAGATGATCGTAGATTCTCTGAACGCTCAGTAAACAGGTATTCGGAATTTTATAGGGAAATCGTGTAATTGTCACGGCGCACCCGGTCAAAATCGGGCTGGGTGCGCTTTTTGTACAAAAAATAGGGGGTTTTTATGGCTAAATTATCAAAGGAGGCTGCTGCAGTCACCACCAATAAACGTCCTCTGACCACATCGCTTTACTTTTACAGAGGCTTCTATATCATGTTTATCCCGGTGCTGGTGTTCGCGATCCTGTTCCACTACCTGCCCATGTACGGTATCCGCTATGCGTTCACTACTTACAAGGGCGTTAAGGATCCGGTATTCATCGGATTGGGCAATTTTACCAAGATGTTGGGGATGCCGGCGTTCTGGAGCGCGTTCGGCAACACCATTTATCTGAGCGTCGTCAAGCTGCTGCTGAACACCTTCGCGGCAGTTGCGTTGTCCCTGCTTTTGAACGAGCTTCGTTCTCTGAAATTTAAGAAATTCGCGCAGACGCTGGTTTATCTGCCCCACTTTATGTCTTGGGTCGTGACCGCTTCTGTGTTCACTCTGATTCTTTCTCCCACCAGCGCCGGTCTGGTCAACTCCATTCTGGTGAAGCTGGGAATCGTCCAGGCAGGTAATGAGATCTATTTCCTGGCGGACCAGAAATGGTGGGTGCCCATGTACTTTATGATTAATGTGTGGAAGGACACCGGCTGGGCGACCATCATCTTCATGGCGACTCTGTCCGGCATCAGCCCTGAGCTTTATGAGGCCGCGGGCATTGACGGCGCCAACCGCTGGCAGGCCATGCGTTACATCACGCTTCCGGCTCTGGCCAACACCATCATCACCGTGCTGATCCTGAACCTGGCTAAGATCATGAACCTGTTCGAGTCTGTATTCGTTATGCAGAACGACGCGGTTATGAAACAGTCCGATGTTTTGCAGACTTACATTTACACCCAGACATTTAACTCCGGCGCCCTTCCGGATTACGGCTATACCACGGCGGTAGGTCTTGCCTCCTCCATCGTAGGCTGTATCCTGGTTCTTGTCTGCAACAAGGCAAGCTACAAGGTCCGCGGCAGAGGCATTATGTAAAGGAGGGATATATTTATGAGACCGAGAAAAGCTGGTTTGGCCGATTATGTGATCGTCGCCGTATTTATCGTTATCTGTTTCATTATGATCATCCCTATTTACAAGGTGTTGATCGACTCGCTGGATCTGAAGACCGCTTACGGTATGAAATTGTTCCCTGAGCAGTTTGGTCTGGCCGGATATATCTCTGTGTTTACCAACCCGACCCTGTACGGGCCCTTCCTGATTTCCGTGATCGCCACGGTGTCAGGTACCTTCATGGGCCTGGCGATCTCCACCCTGGGCGCTTACGTGCTGATTCAGTGGGATATGCCCGGCAGAACTCTTCTTGCCAACATCCTGCTGTTCACCATGATCTTCAGCGGCGGTATGATTCCTACCTACCTGGTACTGAGCAGCCTTCATCTGACCAATACTCTGTGGGCGGTTATCCTGCCTCCGGCCATCAACGTGTACAACCTGGTTCTGATGAGAAACTTCTTTGAGGGTATTCCTACCGCGCTGTTTGAGTCCGCGGAGATCGACGGATGCTCGCCTATGAAGATCTTCTTCGGTATCGTGCTTCCCCTTTCCAAGGCAGCCCTTACCTCCATCGGACTGATGTTCGCTGTTTCCTACTGGAACGATTATACGAACTACAAGCTGTACATCACCAAGCAGAATCTGTACAACTTCCAGATGAAGCTTCGTTCTCTGATCATGGGCAGCGACCTGCCGACGGCTGTGGGCGGCGCTACGGAGAATACGGTGAAGAACGCGGCCGTTATCGTGGCAATCCTTCCGTTTATGATCATTTATCCGTTCTGCCAGCAGTATTTCATCCAGGGCGTGAACATCGGCGCAGTAAAGGAATAATGATCTGAATAACAGAAAAAGGGGCGGAAATTTCTGTCCCTTTTTCTGTATTTGTGGTAAAATATTCATGCAGACTGTAAACCTGAGGCCTTTAGCTGAATACAGCTTCGGCCGCTTTCATTGCTGAGGGAAACAATATGTACCATAACCCGATTCTTTATGCCGATTATTCGGATCCGGACGTGATCCGCGTGGGACTGGACTACTATATGGTAGCGTCCTCCTTTACTTATCTTCCGGGAGTGCCCCTTCTTCATTCCAGAGATCTGGTCCACTGGGAGATCATCAATTACTGTGTGACATCACTTCCTTTTGAAAAATATAACCGGCCGTCCCACGGCTCCGGCACCTGGGCGCCATCCATCCGCTTCCATGACGGGATGTTTTACGTGTTCGTCCCTCTTCCCGACGAGGGTATCTTTGTGGCCCGCAGCGCGGATCCTTACGGAACCTTTGAGCTGAACTGCCTGACGGAGTCCAGGGGATGGATCGATCCCTGTCCTCTGTGGGATGACGACGGCAGGGCGTATATGGTGTTCGCCTACGCCAGAAGCCGCTGCGGCATCAAGCACCGGCAGGCTGTAGCTTAGATAGACCCGGACTGCCGGAAGCTTCTGGGAGAGCCGGAGGTTATTTTTGACGGAGAACAGTTGGGCCCTACTACGGAAGGACCTAAATTCTATAAATATGAAGATTACTACTATATCCTGGCTCCGTCCGGCGGAGTGGCAACCGGCTGGCAGTCGGCTCTCCGCTCCAGGTCCGTCATGGGACCTTATGAGTACCGGATCGTCATGCACCAGGGCGGTACCCAGGTAAACGGCCCTCACCAGGGCGGCTGGGTGACGACCCCG
>CANQSK010000021.1 GCA_947626475.1 uncultured Lachnospiraceae bacterium | reverse complement strand
CGAGGGAGACCCGGACGCGGGGACCCAGGTGCTGATCAGCACCATTGATTACAATGAGTACGTCGGCCGCATCGGCGTCGGCAAGGTGGACAACGGGCGGATCCATGTGAACCAGGAATGCGCTCTGGTGAACCATCATGAGCCGGACAAGATGAGAAAGGTAAAGATCAGCAAGCTGTATGAGTTCGACGGCCTGAACAAGGTGGAGGTTCAGGAAGCGACGGTGGGCTCCATCGTGGCGATTTCCGGGATCACGGATCTGCATATCGGAGACACCCTGTGCTCCCTGGAGAATCCGGAGGCCATACCGTTCCAGAAGATTTCCGAGCCCACCATCGCCATGAACTTCATGGTCAATGACAGTCCCATGGCAGGGCAGGAGGGTAAGTATGTAACCTCACGCCATATCAGGGACAGGTTATTCCGGGAGCTGAACACGGATGTAAGCCTCCGGGTGGAGGAAACCGATTCTCCCGACTGTTTTAAGGTGTCGGGGAGAGGCGAGCTGCACCTGTCGGTCCTGATCGAAAATATGCGCCGGGAAGGTTACGAGTTTGCCGTGAGCAAGGCGGAGGTTCTCTACAAATATGACGACAGGAACCGGAAGCTGGAGCCCATGGAGATCGCCTACATCGATGTGCCGGAGGAGTTCACCGGTTCGGTGATCCAGAAGCTGACCACGAGAAAAGGCGAGCTGGAGGGAATGAGTCCGGCCCAGGGCGGTTATACCAGACTGGAGTTTTCCATTCCGGCCAGAGGCCTGATCGGATACAGGGGAGAATTTCTGACGGACACCAAGGGAAACGGCATTATGAACACCATCTTCGACGGCTACGCGCCCTACAAGGGAGATCTGAGCTATCGGAAGACCGGTTCCCTTATCGCCTTTGAGGGCGGCGAATCCGTGCCTTACGGCCTGTTCGCGGCTCAGGAGAGAGGTATTCTGTTCATCGGGCCGGGCGTGAAGGTTTACGCCGGCATGGTGATCGGCCAGAATCCCAAGGCGGAGGACATTGAGCTGAATGTCTGCAAGACCAAAAAGTTGACCAACATGCGCTCCTCCGGGGCAGACGAGGCGCTGAAGCTGACGCCTCCCAAGGAGATGAGCCTGGAGCAGTGCCTGGATTTTATCGACACGGATGAGCTTCTGGAGGTAACGCCCAGGAACCTGCGGATCCGCAAGAGGATTCTGGATCCGACCCTCAGAAAGAGAGCGGCCTTCAAGAAGGAATAGGCATACCCTGTCGAAACCGCCCGACCGATTGCCGGCATGTTTCCGCCCTCTCCGTCATAGATTTATGATAGCTGCCCAAGCTATAAAATCTAAGATGGAAGAGGAGAAATACTATGTCAGAAAAAGTGATTGAGAACAACAAGGTCAGCGTGATCGGAAAGGTGGTATCCGGCTTCACTTTCAGTCATGAGGTATTTGGGGAAGGATTTTACCTGCTTGACCTGGAGGTGAACCGCTTAAGCGACCAGGCGGATATTATTCCGCTGATGATATCGGAACGGCTGCTGAACGTGTCGGAGGACTATATGGGCTGCACCATGGAGGCCATCGGACAGTTTCGCTCCTACAACCGGCACGAGGGGTCCAAAAACCGGCTGGTGCTCTCCGTGTTTGTCCGGGAGATCAATTTCATGGAGGAGTTTACGGACTATACCAAGACCAACCAGATCTTTCTGGACGGGTATATCTGCAAGGTGCCCATCTACCGGAAGACGCCTCTGGGCAGGGAGATCGCGGACATTCTGCTGGCGGTCAACCGGCCCTACGGCAAGTCGGATTACATACCCTGCATCGCCTGGGGACGCAACGCCAGGTACGCGGCCGGCTTTGAGGTGGGGGCCAGAGTCTGTATCTGGGGCCGGGTTCAGAGCCGGGAGTACACGAAGAAGATCAGCGATTCCCAGTGCGAAAAGCGGGTGGCCTACGAGGTGTCCGTCAGCAAGCTGGAGTATCTGGAGTGAGGGAAACGCCGTTTGGTGGACGCCTTTTGGGACAATGGGAAAGAATCGGATTTGACGTTGACAAAGACAGAGAATAATGATAGTATAGGCATAACGAAATAAGACGTAGAGGTCGCGCGTATCATGAGTACGGGGTCAGATGCAGCAGCTGCAGAGGAAGGGCCCGGAAAGGGAGAGCGCCGAAGGCCGTACCCCGCTGCAGGCACGGACCTGGGCATATGGTGAACAATCATATGACTGTCATCCGGTGAGGATGGGGAGCTACTCTTAAAGGAAGTATGCGTTTGAACTTTAAGAACCGGCTCCGGCCGGTTCTTTTTTCGACTGATCGAACACGCTGAGACAATATTTATAACAGGAGGGAAAGTACATGGCTATTTTTGAGGGCGCCGGAGTGGCGCTGATCACACCATTTAAAGAGGACGGCAGCGTAAACTATGAAAAACTGGAGGAGATCCTGGAGGACCAGATCGCGGGAGGAACTGATTCCATCATAATCTGCGGAACGACGGGTGAGTCTTCCACCATGTCCCATGAGGAGCATATCGACGTGATCCGTTTCACCTGCGAGAAGGTGGCGGGACGGATTCCTGTGGTGGCCGGGACCGGCTCCAACAGCACGGTCGAGGCCATCCACCTTTCCACGGAAGCGGAAAGGGCCGGAGCGGACGGACTTCTGCTGGTGACTCCTTATTACAATAAGGCAACTCAGGGCGGCCTTATCGCCCATTACACGAAGATAGCGGAGACGGTGAAGATTCCGATCCTTCTGTACCATGTGCCAAGCCGCACCGGCGTGACCATGGCGCCGGCGACCATCGTGAAGCTGTGCCGCGACGTCCCCAATATCGTGGGCGTGAAGGAGGCCAGCGGCAATATTTCCGCGATCTCCGCCATGATGAGCATGGCGGACGGATGTGTGGATCTGTATTCCGGCAATGACGATCAGATCGTGCCCATTCTGTCCCTGGGCGGCAAAGGTGTGATCTCGGTTCTGTCCAATGTGGCGCCCCGCCAGACTCATGACATCTGCCAGAGCTATTTTGACGGGGATGTGAAGAAGAGCGCTCAGATGCAGCTGAAGGCCATTCCGCTGATCAACGCCCTGTTCAGTGAAGTGAACCCGATTCCCGTGAAGGCAGCCATGAATTTGATGGGTATGGAGGTAGGACCGCTGCGTCTGCCCTTGACGGAGATGGAGCCTCAGAATCGGGAGAAGCTGGCCGCCGCCATGCGGGAATATGGAATTTTATAGGAAAAACTGACAGGCAGGGAAGGATTTTAATATGATTAAGATAATAATGCACGGCTGCAACGGAGCCATGGGACAGGTGATTTCCCAGCTTGCCGCCGGAATGGAGGACGTTCGGATCGTAGCGGGAATCGACGTGAATCCGGTGCGGAAGAATGAATACCCGGTGTATGATTCCCTGGAAGACTGCCGGGAGAAGGCTGACGTGATCGTGGATTTCGCGGCGGCCGCGGCGGTGGATCATCTGCTGGATTACTGTGTGGAGAGGCAGATTCCCCTGGTTCTCTGCACCACAGGCCTTACGGAGGCGCAGATTGCTAAGGTACAGGACAGCGCCGGAAAGGTGGCCATACTCCGTTCCGCCAACATGTCTCTGGGCGTGAATCTTCTGCTGAAGCTGGTGAAGGACGCCGCCAGGGTTCTGGCGGGGGCAGGTTTCGACATGGAGATCGTGGAGAAGCATCACAACCGGAAGCTGGACGCTCCCAGCGGCACGGCTCTGGCTCTGGCGGATTCCCTCAATGAGGCGCTGGAGCAGGAGTACCATTATGAGTATGACAGAAGTAAGCGGCACATGAAGCGGGATCCGAAGGAGATCGGGATTTCCTCTGTCCGGGGCGGCACCATCGTGGGCGACCACGACGTGATCTTTGCCGGTCAGGACGAGGTGGTCACCATCAGCCACACCGCTTATTCAAGAGCGATTTTCGGAAAAGGAGCCCTGCAGGCGGCAGTCTTTCTGGCCGGAAAGCCGGCGGGCCTTTATACCATGGCCGATGTGATCGAGACGGCGGTTTAGACCGGTTAAAATGAATTTTCTTCCACCATAAAACATTCTCCACCGGCGCATACTAAGCGCAGAAAACAGAAAGGAGAATGCTATTATGAAAAAGATCAGAGTTTACACCTTCGCGATTCTGCTGACTCTGTCTGTATGCGCCATGACGGCGTGTCAGAGAGGCGGCTCAGGAAATAATCAGTCTGCCGGGCAGACCCGGTCTTCCGCAGAGGACAGAGAGGACAGAGTTTCCGCCAGGGAAAGCACCGGCGTGATCGGCGGGCTTCTGGATGATGTGGAGAGCGGCGCTGATGAGCTGATGGATGGCTCTGCCGGAGGAAGCCACAATGCGGATGAGGCGGACAAATAATAAGAATTGAAGGAAAACTGCTTTTAAGAAACGGCGCAGCCTGCGGGCTATGCCGTTTCTTAGTTTATGGAAAAATCTTTTAAAAATTAGACCTAATATCTCCCTGCGAAATCTGCGGCAGAAAGGAGCCAAATAATTACAATTGTGCAATATATACAAAACATAATCAGATTTTTCGTTGTTTTTAGAGTAGACATTTTCAAAAATATTCACTATAATGAGCGCAGAAGTCGAGAATTAGACCTAATTTATCAGACCTAATTTCCGGCAGATGCAATCTCACAAACCAAAAGGAAAAGGAGAGGACATTATTATGAAAGTAAGAAAACTTATGGCGTTACTGTGCGGCACAGCAATGGTAGTTAGCCTGGCGGCCTGCGGCGGTTCCGGAAGTTCATCTTCCGGCAGCACTACGGCAGCTCCGGCGGCAGCAGAGACTGAAGCTGCAGCGGGCGAGACTGAAGCGGCGGCAGAGACCGAGGCTGCGGCTCCCGCGGCTGATGAGGAGACATTTAATATCGATCTGGCTACCAGCTATGCGGCGGACGCTCCGGCAGGCGTGGCTCTGGCCCAGTTCGTGGAGGACGTGAAAGAGAAATCCGGCGGCAGCATCAACATCAACCTGTTTACCGACGGAACCCTGGGTACTCCCAATGACAACTACGCTTCCGTATCCAGCGGCGACCTGGATATGACCATGAGCGGTCTTGAAGGCCTTGACCTGTACGCTCCCGAGTATACCTTCCTGGACAGCCCCTTCCTGATGAAGAGCGTTGAGCACCAGAAAGCTCTTCTGGACAGCGGCATCGGTGATGCCCTGAAGCAGCGCTACGAGGAGAACGGCTTCGTAACTCTTGGCTGGCACAACAGAGACGTCCGTCAGCTGGCTTCCAACAAGGAAGTGTCAAAGCCTGAGGATGTATCTGGCCTGAAGCTGAGACTGCCCGGCATGACCGTATATGTAGATACCTGGAGCGCTCTGAACGTAAGCTCCACCACCGTAGCCATGAACGAGCTCTATACAGCTCTTCAGACCAAGGTTGCTGAGGCCTGCGAAGGCGGTTACGAGCAGATGACCACCCTGAAGCTGTATGAGGTTCAGGATTACATTGCCGAGACTGAGCATGTATATGAGTTTGTAGGACTGTTCATCAACAAGGACCTGTACGAGTCCATGAGCGACAACCAGAAGCAGATCCTGAACGACTGCGCGGCGGACGCTCTGGCATACGCGGATGAGCAGGCTGTAGCTCAGAGAGAGCAGTACAAGCAGGACTGCCTGGACGGCGGAATGACCGAGGTTGAGGTTGACCGTGACGCGTTCCGTGCCGCCCTGGAAGATTTCTACAAGAGCCAGTTCGAGTCCAAATGGACCGTTACCACTTACGACGAGGTTATGAGTTACGCAGAATAATCAGATGGACCGGGCGCCGAGTTGATAGGTTCGGCGCCCGTTTTGTATCATCAAAGAGTTCTCAAGGAGGTTTTCCCTATGTTTGATAAAATTGCCCGAACGTATCTGAAGATCGTGGAATTCGTATGCGTCGTGCTTCTGATGATGATTATGGGATGCATGTGCATTCAGATCGGATGCCGCCTGCTGACCATCGGACAGAGCTTTACGGAAGAGCTTTCCAGGATCTGCTTCTGCCTGCTGGTGTTTATCGGCATGCCTCTGGCCTACGCTGAGGGAGCGGATATCGCCGTGGATATGCTGGTGAACGTGCTTCCGGCCTTCTGCAGGAGGCTCGTGGATATCATCGTACACATTCTGACAGCCGTATTCAGCGTTTTCTGTATGCGCAGCCTGGTCACTTTTATCGGCAGCAACAATGGTGTGACTGCCGTATCCATGACCTGGATCAAAATGAACTGGATCTATTACGCCTGCATGTTTTCCTTTGGGTGCTTATTTGTCACTGCCGTGATCAAGCTGATCGCCGCGGTTACCGGCCGGTCACAGGTTATGGATATTAACGCGGAAGCCAAGGAAAAAGCGAAACTGGAAGAAAAGGAGATGGATTTGGGCATATGAAGATGATGATCGTTGTTATTTTGATTTGTATGTTGGCATTGTTCCTGCTGAAGGTCCCGGTCTACATCAGCATGGCCCTGACCGGCTGCGCGCTGATGGCGGCCACCAGCGGCATGAGATGGAGCATCTTAAGCCAGTATCTGTACACCGGAACCAACTCCTTCACCCTGCTTGCCATTCCCCTGTTCCTTCTGGCGGCCAAGCTGATGAACACCGGCGGCATTACGAAGAAGCTGTTTGCGTTCTGTATGCGGGTGGTCGGCTGGCTTCCCGGCGGTCTGGGCCATGTAAACGTGCTTTCCAGCGTGATCTTCGCCGGTATGTCCGGTACGGCTGTGTCTGACGCGGGTGGCCTGGGCTCTATCGAGATCAGGGCTATGAATGAGAACGGATTTGATAATGATTTCGCCTGCTGCGTGACGGCGGCTTCCTCCACATTGGGTCCCATCATCCCGCCCAGCATTCCGCTGGTTGTGTACGCGACGGTTTCCGGAGCTTCTGTAGGAGCCCTGTTTATGGCCGGTATCGTGCCCGGCATCGTAATGGCCGGCATCATGATGCTTGTGGTTACCTTCTTTGCCATTAAGCGTCATTATCCCAGGACGCCCTTCCCCACAGCGAAGGAGTTCGGCCTGGCCCTGAAGGAAGGCATTCTTCCCCTGATGGCGCCGGTCATCCTGCTGGTAGGAATCTACGGCGGTGTGTTCACTCCCACTGAGAGCGCAGCTGTGGTCGTGCTCTACAGCCTGTTCCTGGACGTGGTCATCTACCATGAGCTGACCTGGAAGAAGTTCGTTTCGATCCTGAAAGAGACGGTCCGCGACTCCCTGACCATCGCCCTGATCATTGCCGGAGCCACCTTCTTCGGATATGTGGCGACAAGGGCCCGGATCCCTCAGATGATCCTGGAAGCCATGACCAGCATGGTCTCCAGCAAGGTGACGCTGCTGCTGATCATCAATGTGTTCCTGCTGATCATCGGCTGCTTCCTGGAGACAGCCTCAGCCATCACCATCGTGGTGCCCCTGATCCTGCCCCTGCTGGCGGCATATAACATCAACCTGACCCAGTTTGGTATCGTTATGGTGCTGAACCTGATGATCGGTCTGCTGACCCCGCCCTTCGGCCTGGTGCTGTTCGTTATCAGCAAGATCGGCAACATCTCCATCGCCAGGTTCTCCAAGGCGCTGGTGCCCTGGCTTCTGGCTTTGCTTGCGGCGCTTCTGCTGGTAACCTTTATCCCTCAGCTGAGTCTGTGGTTCCCGACCGTCCTGGGCATGAGTGTCTAGGAAGGCGGCTTCTGAAGAAAGAGAGGATCGCGATATGAAGATTACGGCAGTAAAAGGAATCCCTCTGCGCTGCAGCTGCGAACCCATCAGCGACGCGCTCTCCACCTCCACGGCCCGTCAGGCGCTGCTGGTTCAGGTTGAGACGGACGCGAAGATCACCGGTATCGGGGAGGCCTTTACCTACGGCGCTCCGCTGGCGGTTATGAAATATCTGGTGGAGAACCAGCTGGGCCCCATGATCGTCGGAAGAGACGCGGAAGACATTGAAGAGATATGGACCACCATGTACTGGAGGACCATTGCCCACGGGAGAAGGAGCCTGATCATGGGCGCCATCAGCGGCATCGATATCGCTCTCTGGGATATTCGGGGAAAGGCTGAGAAAAAACCGGTCGCGGAGCTTCTGGGACAGGTTTCCGACCGGGTTCCTTCCTACGCCAGCGGCGGTTTCTACGCGGCGGGGAAAGGGATCGACGGCCTGAAGGCTGAGATTGAAGGTTATTTGAAACAAGGTTACCGCGACGCCAAGATCAAGATCGGGCGCAACCTGGACAGAAGAGGACCTCTGCGCTACATGGCCATACAGGACAATCATGTGGCGGTAGAGGAGGACTGGAAGCGGATCGAGACCGCCAAGGCTCTTCTCGGAGAGGGAGAACTGTTTGTGGATACCAACGCCTCCTGGGACGCGGAGATGGCGCTGGAGCAGGGAAAGGAGCTGCGCAGGCTGGGAGTCAGCTGGCTTGAGGAGCCGATCCCCTTTGAGGATCTGGCAGGATTCCGGCGTCTCTGCCGGGAGCTGCCGGGACTTCAGATCATTGGCTGTGAGACCCAGCAGGGCCTGGGCAATTTTAAGACCATGGTGGAAGAGGGCGCTCTTGACATGGTTCAGCCGGATCTGGGCTGGGCCGGAGGATTTACGGAGTGCAGAAAGATCGGCGCCATGGCGGCGGCAGCGGGAAAGAAGATCTCTCTCCACTGCTTCGGTTCCGCGGTGCTGTTCGCGGCCAGCCTTCACATGGCCGCGTCCATGGCGAACACGGAGAGGATGGAGTCGGAGGAGAATCCCAATCCGCTGAAATCGGAGCTGATTGCGGACGGTTTTGCGGCAGACGGGCGCATGAGCTTTTATGTGCCTCAGGGACCCGGCCTGGGGATTGAATTGGACTGGACGAAGATAGAAAAATATACTATAATAGTTTAAAACCCAGACAGGAGACCGTGATAATGGAGAACGCCCGTGACGGAGCGGAGCTTTTGGCAGACGAGATAGCGCAGAAGATTCGCAGGAAGATTCAGAACCAGCAATATAAGGCAGGGGAACGTCTGACGGTACGCCGGCTGTGCGAGGAGTACGGAACCAGCGAGACGCCGGTCAAGCAGGCCCTGAACCAGCTTGTTACGACAGGCCTGGTGGTGTCTGTCCCCAAGTGCGGAATGAGAGTGCGCACTTTTGATTTTCAGGATATGAAGGATGTCTGGGAAGCCCGCATTATGATCGAGCAGTTCTGCGCCGGGCCCGCGGTGGAGATGGCCCGCCGCGACGAGGCTTTTGTAAAGAGGATCCAGGAGATCCTGCGCATTTCCAATGAAGAGTACGAGCACTGCAGCCGGAACTATACGCAGGAGAATTTCGCGCCGCTCCATTATCATGACAACCAGCTTCACTCGGAAATCGTCAAGTGCTGTCAGAACAGCCAGATCATGTCCATGTACAACGGCCTGAACGCTCACGCCGGTATGTTCGTGGGATTCCGCTGCCATACGCCTGAGACTCTGCGGGGCGTTCAGCGGCAGCATACGGAGATCGTGGAGAAACTGATTCTTTGTGATGTGGAGGGACTGAAAAAGGCCCTGGAGCAGCACATTTACACCACCATCCAGATATACCGGCAGGCGCTGGAAAAGTAATAAGTAATCAGAGCTTCAATCGGCCCAGGGGTATTACGCTCCTGGGCTTTTTCATTCCCTCATACAGGCGGACAGGCTGTCAGACGACTTTTTCCATCAGGTCGCCGGCCTCGCAGCAGAGCGCCTGAGAAAGCATCACGAGATATTCTGACTGGGCTTTATTAATATTTTTCTGACGCTGTTCGTACTGCTGAATCGTGCGCAGCGGAACGCCGGACAGCTGGGACAGCTGACGCTGGCTGAGTCCGGCCTGCTTTCGCATAAGCTTCAGATTCGTTTCCGGTTTGGCGGCCAGGTAGAGCTCGTTCATTTTGTCTACGAACTGGCGGATGTCCATCTCATGGTAGGGTGAATACAGCGCCTGTATCTCTTTGACCGGTATATAGCGGACGATCTCGGCAAAGCTGAGGGCGGTCATCCACTGATAATAGGCCAGGGCCCAGCCGGTCCAGTATTCTTCACTGCGGTCAGCAGGGTATTCGGAAAGGCCCCGTTTCGCCTGAATGCCGGACCGCTCCAGAGTCATGTAAGCCAGTTCCACGCCGGACATCCCGGCAAGGATGGTAAAGTCACCCTGCTGGAAAAGCTCCGCGGCGCCGGATGAAAGAAACAGGTCAAAAAAAGCGGTGATGTCATAGTTCAGCTCATATACAGCGAAATCCAGCATCCGGCCGAGAACAGTGCGGGCGCTGTTCAGATATACTTTATCGTAAGCGCGGATCATCAGGCTTCATCTCCTCATCCATAATCTGAGTAATATATAAGTCGCCGGGCTGCCGTTTGTTCCGCTCGGCGCTGAAGTATTCGCGGCGGGCAAGTTTGTCTCGGAGCATCTTCTTTTGATACCATTCGCGGCTTTCCGCGGCTTCATAGCCGGTAAACCGGATCCGGTCAAAAGCCTCGCGGCTCTTTAGAACAAACTGCTGCCCCAGCCGGCCCAGGCGCATGGCGCGGCCCAGCTGGCGGTAAGAAATGGTGCCGTTGATAAAATCCTGGGCAAAGGAAAAATAGCTGTCGTCGGCGCGATAGCCGATAATGGCATCGTAAGCTTCATAGTCGACAGTAAATGTTTTCAGAAGAAATTCTTTGGATTCCAGCGCCAGAATGGACGGCATGTCAAATTCCCTGTTTTGCAGCAGGATGGTCAGCCAGTGCAGGATATTGTAATCTTCATCATTGAGATTCAGAATGCGGAGCCCGGAACAGTCCAGCTCATAAAAGTTGGCGTAGCCGTCCTGGTTTCTGCCGACGCCCCATTCTTTCGCCATCTCAGCAGAGTCCGTGCAGTAAAATCCGGAACCATAATCATTGTAGGGCTTCCCGTATCCGTAGATTGGTTTCTCGATAATGCGGGAAGAACCGTGATAGAGCTTTTGAATCATGGAAGTTCACCTCTGTCTTTTCTGAATGAAGTGTTGTCTGGTTGGCTGCGATAAATATAATATACTCCCAAAGAAGTATAATGTCAATGGTTATACTTCTTTAGGAGTATGAAATTTGCAATTTCGCAGAGCGTTTTGGTAATAATGGAGAAAATATTTCAAGATTTTTGTGAAAATTCCGACTTGTGCTAGGCATATCCTGCATTATATAATATATTCAAATTGGTAAACGTTTTCCGACAGACAATCTGCCGGAAGAGTGTAATGTAAAGATGCGGCCATATAGAATAGTACGGAGGGGATAGAGTGGTCACCATCAAGGAAATAGCGCAGGCGGCAGGTGTTTCTCTGGCAACGGTTTCTCGTGTGCTGACAAACAGCAGACCTGTGAATCCGGAGATACGGGAGCGGGTCACAGAGGTAGCCAATTCGCTTGGATATGTGCCGAATACCGCAGCCCGGGCACTGGTAAAACGCCGGACAGATGCGATTGGCATAGTGGTGAACAATCTTCATGATCCTTTCTTTCATGATTTGCTTCGCGGTTTTGAAGAGGGCGCCAGTGAAACAGATTATACGGTAGTATACTGCAGCGCAATGGGACATGAAATGGAGCGGAAGCAAAAATATGTCAGATATCTGAGCAATGGGGTAGTAGACGGAATTGTATTATATGGCTCCTATGATACAGATGAAGTATTGGTGCGGGAACTGCATTCCATGGGTTTTCCGTTTTTTCTGATTGAAAGCTGTGTGGATGGTTTAGAGACAAATGGGTTTCTTATTGATAATGAAGGAGGTGTATATAACGCGGTTCGCTATCTGCGGAAACTCGGACATCGGCGTATCGCATATATTGCGGGGAGTTCGGAAAAACGGGTATGCCGCGACCGTCTGGCAGGCTACTATAAAGGTATGAAGGATTTATGTCTGAATGTGCCCGAAGATTATGTGAGCTTTATCGATCAGAATAATCGGGAGGGCAGCATTTTGATGAAAAGATTCCTTGATATGCCGGATGAAAGCCGTCCGACGGCAGTGTTATGTTATGATGATGCTGTGGCCAGTTACGCGATTGGTTATGCGCTGGAACAGGGCCTGAAAGTTCCGCAGGATATTTCAGTGATGGGATTTGATAATCAGACAATCCTTCCTGACAATTACAGAGGTCCGGGAATTACCAGTGTGTCTCAGCCGCTGTATGAAATAGGATTTGACAGCATCATTCTTCTCAGTCAATTGCTGAATGGGGAATTGAAGGGAAACGTTACTAGGCATTATCAGACTCATATTGTAGAAAAAGAAACGGTTGCTTATCTGGAAAAGGAAGATTAATATGGATATCATGGGACGTCGGCGGCGTTATGTAGCTGGTATAGATGGTGGCGGTACTAAGACGGCCTGCATGATTGCTGATGAAAAGGGGAATCTCTTGGCATATGGGGTAGCAGAGGGCTCCAATCATCAGATTTGTGGTTTTTCGCGCGCAATGGAAAACGTTTGCCAATCTTTGGATATAGCCTGTCAGCAGGCGGGAATTGCCAGGGAAGAGTTAGAGTTCATATATCTGGGACTGGCTGGAGCCGATACAGAGAGCGATATGCGGTCATTGGAGAAACACCTTACTGCAAGCTTAAGGGGAACGCCGTATAGGGTCGTAAATGACGTATGGATTGTTTTTGCCTGCGCGGCAGAAAAAAAATGGGGGGCGGTCTCAATCTGTGGCACGGGAAATAATATGGCGGTTAAGGACCGGCAGGGAGAAATCTATTCGGTGAGGGCCCTGCGTTATATGCTGGGCAATTACGGAGGGGGAGAACATCTGGCGGAAATCGCCCTGCATCATGCTTTTCGCAGTGAAGAGCATACTGGCCCTTATACAAATCTGGAACATTTTCTGCCTGCTTATTGTGAATGTGAGAACATGGAAGAGCTGGCTCACAGGATATACGAAAGTAACTACAGTTATCATCGCAGGTTTAATGTTCCCAAGCTGGTATTTGAACTGGCATGGGAAAGGGACGAGGTTTGCAGGAAGATAATTGCTGACATGGGACGAAAAATAGGCACCATGTTGGGAAGTTTGATTAGTCACGCCGGTCTGAAGAATGAAAATGTGCCGGTGGTACTGGCGGGAAGCCAGTATGCGAAGGATGAGCATCAGCTGTTGCTGAAGCCATTGGAACAGGAAATACATAGGTATGTGCCGAACGCGGATTTACAGCTGATCCGGTGTCCGCCGGCATTGGGAGCGGTATTTAACGCTATGGAGCAGAGGAATATAGAGCTGAGCAGTGAACAGAAGGAGTATATGCAAAAAAGTGCCGAAAAAATGCTGCTTTAATTTTTACCCTTTTGGGCAAACGTTTTCCAACTTGGCTGTTGTCTGGGTGAAAGGGGAAAAGAAAGATGAAAAAGGAATTGTTTATATACCCGTGGGATGTGATGGATGAGGGAGCGGATGTTTTGGCCAGCCGCCTGGAGGCCTGGGGAGTGGAAAGCGTTTCTCTGGCTCTTTTATATCACAGCGGACGTCTGCTGCTGCCTCATGATCCGACTAGAAGAGTACTGCAGCATGGAAGCAGCCGCAGTTATTTCCCTTTTGACAGTAAACGGTATGGAAGGCTGCATCCCAGAAAAGCAGAGCTTTTACAGGGAGACGCAGCGGAATTTGTAGGCCGGATCGTAAAGGTGTTTTCCGGTTATCATATTCGCGTCTGTGCCTGGGTGGTATTGTTTCATGGCAGAAGACTGGCTGCGGACGCTCCGGAACTGGCAATAGAAAATATCTGGGGTGAACCGTCTGCCTATAGCATATGTCCCTCTCAGGAAGAGGTTTTTGATTATGGTTTAAATGTTTTGGAGGAGGTCGCTGCCAGCGGTGTGGAGGAAATGCATTTGGAATCTGTTGATTATGCAGGTTTTCTGCATGGAGCCCACCATGAAATGCAGGCCTATGCCGATGCGGACACGCTGAATAGTCTTGCGGGCCTGTGCTTTTGTCCGGCCTGTGTGAGAAATGCGGAAAGAGAAGGGATTGACGCTAAAAAGCTGCAAAGTCAGCTGAAAAAAAGAGCACAGGCTTTTTTGGACTTGAAGACTATGCCGCAGGTGGATCAGGAGCTGCTGAAGCAATACTACAGTATGAGATGCGGCAGAATCTCAGAATTCTATAGGAAACTGAGAGGGCGGATAGGAGAGAAAGTGAAGGTGAAACCTATACTGTGGATGACAGACGGAGCAGATCCCAGAAGCTCCGGTGTGGACCCTTCACAATTGATTTCGCAGACGGACGGAATGCTGTGCCTGTATCCAAGAAACCCGGAGGATGTTCCGAATTTTGTAAGACGGATACGCGGGATGCTGCCGGAGCAGGTTCCGGTGACAGCGGGAATACGGTTAATGGCTCCCAATACATTGCATCCGCATCAGGTAGAGGAATATTTGGAGCAGTACCGGAAGCAGGGGATTGAAGATGTGATTTTTTATAATTATGGTATGGCGCCGGAACCGTTTTTGGAGGCAATGGGAAAAGTATGAAGAGAAGAGTAGGCATAATAGGGACCGGTGAAATCGCCAGGCTGCATGCAGAAGCCCTGGAAGCTTTGGGATGGGAGATTGCCGGAGGGTACGACATTATACCAGAGGTATTGGAAAACTTTTGTCGGGCGTATCATTGTCCTGCATATGGCGGCGCAAGGGAGATTCTGGAGGATTCTTCCATAGATGCGGTTTATATCTGTACCCGCCATGACAGTCATGTACAGCTGGGTATTGAAGCTATAGAGAAGAAAAAGACGGTTTTCATGGAGAAACCAGCAGCCCTTTCTCTGGCTGAAGCGAAGCGGCTGATACAGGCATACAGAAAGACTCCCGTGATTTTTACCGTAGGATATAATATGCGCGTATCACCGGCTTTACAGCGTTTTATGAATCTGCTGGCAGAAAACGGAGCGGAGATTAAGGCGTTTCGCGCCAGTATGACAGGGCCGGCATTCATGCGCGGCTGGGCCTCAGACCCGCAGCAGGGAGGAGGCGTGCTGGTCTGCCAGGGCTCTCATATGTTTGATCTGCTGCAGTATGTAACAGGAAGCCCGGTTGAGGCTGTCTGCGCGGTAACGGATCATTTGGATATCGGAACGGGAAGAGAACCCAATGCCGCGGCAATTCTGGTTCGTATGAAAAGCGGCGTGACAGGGACGCTGTTAATGAATGACGAGGGGACTGCCGGTTTTCACGCAGGCATGCAGGGGCGCATGGTCAACATAACCGTGTACACTGGAAAAGGGACCTTTGACGTAGACGCGTATGGAAAGGTGCGGTGGGGGACAGAAGATGGTTATTGGGAAGAGCTGCCGTGCTCGGATTCCAATCCTGTCCGGCGCTGGGGATATATGGAGCAGGCGAAATATTTTGCGAGGCAGCTTGATGGAGAAAGCAGCTGTCTCTGTACGCTGGAACAGGCCGTACAGGTAGCGGCTGTGGTGGAAGCGGCGCGGATATCAGCGAAAACGGCATCATGGCAGCCGGTTGAGATGATTGAAGATCAGGAAAGGAAATTATCATGACAATTCAGGAAAAATATCATTTCAGAAAGGTAATCAACGCAAGGGGGCCGGCGACGATCCTGGGCGCAGCCCGGGTCAGTGAACCGATACGCAAAGAAATCAGTGAAATATTGGGAGAGTCTGCTGAAATCTGGGAACTGCAGCGCCGGGCCAGTGAGTATATCATCAGATTGACCGGGGCGGAAGCGGGATGTGTCGTAAACTGTACATCCGCCGGCATGGCGATTGCGGCAGCGGCTGTTCTGACCGGAAACGACCCGGCACGTATAAAAGCGCTTCCTGATATCACATGGCCTAAAAAGAAAATACTGATTCAGAAGGGTCAGGTGACCGGAGCGGGAGACTGTCCTGTATGGCAGGTCATCCGTATGACGGGCGCAGATTATATTGAGATCGGTGAGGCTCTGGATTGTGCGACGTTTCATTTGAGGGCGGCGCTGGATGAGAATGTGGCGGCAGCTTTTTATGTGATGGAGGACACATTTGCGCCTAATCTTCTGCCGCTGGAAACCTACGTATCCATATGCCACGAGCATGGTGTGCCAGTCATCTGTGACGCAGCCTATCTGACGGATTTTACGCTTTTGGCATCAATGGGAGTGGATTTGGCGATCTACAGCGGTCAGAAATGGCTGGGCGGTTGTACCAGCGGGATCATTGCGGGCCGCAGGGACCTGGTACAGGCCTGTTTCCTGCAGGAAATGGGAATTGGCCGTCCCATGAAAGTAGGCAAAGAGGGCATTATCAGTATTATGGCGTCTATTGAACAGTGGATGAAGCGGGATGCGCAGGCAATACAGGCAAGACAGACAGATATGGCGGAGAAGGCTGTGCGGCTCCTGGAAGATCTTCCGGGAGTGTCCTGTCTGATTACATCTTCTCTTTATTCGCCGTCTGTCCGCCTGCAGATTGATATTGACCCTTCCGTAGTCCTGTGTCCCGCGTGGATAATAAATGAAGATATGGGAAGGCTGGATCCGGTTATCAAAACGGATGATTATTATGTTAATGAAGGACGTATCATTCTTGATATGGCATATCTGGATGAAGAGGATGCATGTCACATAGCCGGTGTTATGCGGGAATATCTGACAGGAGAAAGAAAGGCAAAAAATACAGAGGAAGCGGGCGGAGGAATTCCCCGAACCCGGCAGGATATTCTGTACGATATGTTTAACAGCTGGCTGGACGGAGACCCGAGAAAATAGACCGGGAAAAGGAGGGGACATGGACAGAGCGGTTCGCATTGCGCTGGCAGGAATGTCGCAGGGATATTACGCGACTCATTATACAAGATTTTTGGCACTGCGCAGAGATGTGGAAGTGGTGGCCATATGTGATGAGGGGAAAACAACGGAATATGTTCAGGAATGCGCATTTATTACCTCCCGGGAACTGGCTCAGGAATTGAAAGTACCGTTGGTACATGCGTATTCTCAGCTGCTGGATATGGAGCCGGAAGCAGTGCTGATCTGCAGTGAGACGGCAGATCATGCGTGGATGGCCAGAGAGGCGCTGGAACGGGGAATCTATGTATTTGTGTCCAAACCGCTCTGCTTTTCGACGGCGGATATACAGCTTCTGGAAGGGATCTTTGATATTGAGGACCGGCTGTTATGCGGAAATCCGCTAAAGTATGAGCTGGGAATCACAGAACTCCGGCGGCGTCTGATGGAGGGAGAAATAGGAAGGCCTTACAGCTGGCGGATTATGGTGAATCATCAGGCCATGATTCATCAGGATTGGGAGCGGAATGAGCAGAGAAGCGGCGGCCCTCTGGGTACTTACGGGGTATATCTTTTTGATTTGGCCCGATGGCTGTCGGGCAAGCCTTTGCAATGTGTTTACGCGTTAGGAGGAAACTATGCGACACCTCAGATTCGTTGTCCAGATACGGTAAAGGTACTGGGGGAAAGTGAGGATGGCAGTTTGTTTGTGCTGGAATTATTCAGCGGGATTTATCACCCATACCCATTTATAGCGGTTGAGGCAGTGGGAGAAAAGGGGGTATTGCGTACATGTTATGATAATTATGCGACGATCAGCCAGACGCAGGGAGGAACAGAATTGGGTACCTTGAGAGAGGAAGATATGGGTGCGAAAGAAATGGAGCACTTTCTTCAGGTTATTCGAAATGGTATCAAAGTGCGTTGTGGTTTATCGGATATGAGGTACACAGTCAACTGTATTGAAGCAACGGGGAAAAGTCTGCTTAACGGCAGAGAAATCCGGATTGGAGGGAAGGGGGTATTATGAAGCGAAGCGTGGTAATCGGCTGTGGATGGGCAGGAGCTCATCACTTGCGTACAGCGGCTGAAAGCCGGTATACCAGGCTGGTAGCAGCTGTGGAACCAGATGGGAAAAAGGGAGGTCAGATAAGCCGGCAATACGGGATTCCTGTATATAAAAGTCTGCCGGAACTGCTGGAGTCCAAGACAGAATTTGAAATAGGTATTGTGGCTACGCTGCCTGATTTGCACAAAAGCATGTGTGAAATGCTGATTGAGGCCGGGAAGGACATTCTGTGTGAGAAGCCTGTCTGCCGAAGCAGTGCGGAAATTCTTTTTCTGCAGAGAAAGGCCTTTGAGGCCGGAACACGTTTCGGTGTAGTTTTTAATCAGCGATATGGTCCGGCAGTCCAGAAGGCCAAAGAACAGCTGGAAGCTGACGGCAGCACCATGCATCTGATAACAGCCAGCATGTATCAGCACTGGCCTGTTGTGTGCGGCGGCCATATTCAGGAAACATTTATGATTACAGATGCCTGTTGTCATTTGCTGGATTTGGTAACCTATTTTGCCGGAAAGGTATGCGGCGTCAAAGCGGTTGCGGTTAAAAATGAAAGTGAACTTTATTCAGATGTTATTGCGGTTCTGACCTTTGAAAACGGATGCATTGGAAGTATCAGCCATACGAATGTGGGAGGAAAACTGGATACGCAGCATCCGTTTCAATGTGTTGACATCCACACAAAGAATGCGAGGTATTATATTGAAAATCAGAGTGACCGGCTGACGGTTTACCCTCATGACGGTCAGATGAGAAAAGTATGGGAGCCGTCGGTTTTCTGCAGGCATGATTATGCGGTATCTATGCAGATGGCCTGCGAAGATTATCTGAGAGCGGTGGATACCGGCCAGCCACTTCCGGCGGATATCCATCAGGCGGCGGAAAACATGCATGTTCTGGAAGCTGTTTTAGCTTCCGCCAGAAGTGAAATAAACTAAGAAAAGGAGAAGAGAATTATGAAGAGGAAAACATTAACGGCAATGATCCTTATGACGGCGATGTGCGTTGGCTTGCTGAGCGGATGTTCAGGCGGGAATAAGCAGTCAGATACGCCTCAGGAAACACCGGCTGCCACTACGGCCGCTACTGAAACAGAAGCGCCGGAAGCAACAGAAGCAGCTCCTGCTGAAGACAGCGGAGAGCAGGTAACGCTGACGTTCCAGTATATTGGCGGAACGGTTCCCGCACAGGATGCGGTAATCAACGATGCCATTAAAGCATTTAATGAGCAGCATCCCAATATTACAGTGGAACCGATTTACATTGACTGGGGAAATGGCCATTCACAGTTCATGAATGCGGTTATGGCGGGGACTGCTCCTGACATTGCCATGTTAGGCGGCACCTGGTGTGTAGAGTTTGTTGAGAACGGCTCGCTGGCGCCCATCACTGATTATGTTTCACAGGAATTGATGGATACGTTTATTCCGGCAGGTTTTGATGTGATGACAGATGGAGACGGAAAAATATACGGTCTGCCGTGGGACGGCTGTACTTGGGACGTGATTTACCGCACAGACCTTTTTGAAGAGGCCGGTATTGAGGCAGTTCCGACTACCTGGGAAGAGGTGCTGGAGGCAGGAGAAAAGATGAAAGCTATCGGAAAGAGTCTGCTGACAGTCGCATGTGCGGGCTGGGAAGTAGATGATTACTATCTTCCCTTCCTGTGGCAGGCAGGCGGTGATATCTGTGCCCGCGACGAGTCCGGCAACTGGGTGAGCACGATGAATACGCCCGAAAGTCTGGAAGCTGCTAAATTTTACATGCAGTTGATTGATGAGGGATATATGCCGGCTGAGATCACGGGCATGGACTTTGAGGCTGTCCTCAACAGCTTTACGGAAGGCGAGACCGCAATGATGGTAGCGGGCATGTGGAATATCGGAACTTTGCAGGGAATGTCTGAAATGGACGGCAAATGGGCAACTGCCCCGGGTTGGGCCGGTCCGGGTGGAAATGCAGTACTGAGTTACCCCAACACGGTTCACATCACCGAGCAGAGCAAGCATAAAGAAGAAGCCGGTCAGTTTTTGGAGTTCTTCTACAAGGAAGGCTATTATGAGGATTATTGTGTTACCAGCGGCGTTTTCCCGTTCACTAATGATTTTGCGGACAGTGAGTACGCCCAGGATCCCATGCTGAAGCCGTTTATCGAGGATGCGAAATATGGTCATAACCGTCCTGCGACAAGCAAATATGAAGAATTCCGTCAGCTGTACCTTTGCCCGGGAGTTCAGTCCATGGTGGCGGGAGAGATTACTCCTGAGGAATTCTGCGCTCAGATGGAGCAGAATTTTAATGAACTGCATGCAGCTGAAAATTAATTGACAGAAACTTGCCATGAGAGTGCCCCTGACCTGTGGAAAGTTATTTTCTCACAGGGAGGGGCATTCCTCCCAGACAGGAGAAGAGGGACATGATGGAAGAACTGTTGATTCAAAACGCGAGTATCATTGACGGAAGCGGCAAGCCGGCTTTTTGGGGGAGTCTCTCTGTATCCGGAAAATATATTACAGGAATCTGGCATGACCCATGGATTCAGATTCCGGCCCGGAAGGTGCTGAACGCGGAGGAAAAGGTCCTTTGTCCGGGATTTGTAGATACACATACGCATTCGGACATGGTGCTGCTTCATGACGGACGTCAGGCGTCAAGTATTACACAGGGCGTTACGACGGAAATAATCGGACAGGATGGATTGTCTTACGCGCCGTCCAGTCCGCAGAATCTGCCGGGATGGGCTGCCTATCTGAAAGGTCTGGACGGACAGTTTGATGATGTTATACTGGACTTCCGGGATGTTGCCGGTTATCTGGACAGGTTTCGGAATAAGACAGCAGTGAATGTGGCGTATCTTGTGCCGCACAGCAATCTGCGTCTGGAGACCGTTGGTTTTTTTAACCGCCGGATGACAGATGCGGAAATGGAAGCAGCCAAAGAAATGCTGGAAAGGGGAATCTGTCAGGGGGCCAAGGGGCTCTCTACCGGACTGAGTTATTTCCCCGGCGCTTATGGTGATACAGAGGAACTGGCGGAACTTTGCCGCACAGTGAAAAAATATGATGGCGTCTACGTCACTCACCTGCGTACAGTCTTTCCGGGGAAACCCTTTAACGCAGTTGAGGAAGCTCTGGATATTGCGCGGAAATCCGGTGTGAAGCTGCATTTTTCTCACTACCGCACAGGTGGCAGTTCGATTGGAAATACGCAGTGTATCATGGAGAGGATCGACCGGGGCATAGAAGAAGGACTGGATATTTCTCTGGAACTGTATCCCTATCCATATGGTGCTTCCTATGGTCCGATGCTGATTCCGCCCTGGGCGAGTGAAGGCGGGACAGGGGCAATCCTGGAGCGGCTGAAGAATCCGGAGCAGAGAGCAAGGATAGCAGAAGATATCGACAGGAATTTCCCGAAGTTTGACGCTGTGATTTCCTACGCGGCTGAGACCCCGGACTATATGGGGAAGACGCTGGGAGACTTATGCCGCAGGTCGGGAAAAACTGTCGGACAGCTTTTGACAGAAGTATTGTACAGTGAGAAATTGGCTTTGGGGTTTCATGACCCTGACCCGGAACTGGATGAACAGACCGAGAGTTTATTTGAACAGGATATTCTGGAACTGCTGTCACGTCCCAATTATATGGTGGGTTCAGACTCAATTCACCTTGGCACGTACCCTCACCCACGCGCTTGGGGCGCATTTGCCCGTATTCTCCGCATAGCCAGAGAACACGGTTTTGCGTTAGAGACAGTAATCGAACGAATGACTGCCCTGCCTTGCCGCCGTTTCGCTATAGAAAAACGGGGACAGCTGCAAAAAGGCTGCTATGCGGATATGGTCTTATTTGATCCGGAGACAAGCAGGGATAAGTCGGATGCGCGGCATCCCAGAGAGCGGGCGGAAGGAATAACAGATGTCTGGGTAAATGGCTGTGCTGCCATGGCGGGAGGGAAGCTTACAGAAACTTTGAGCGGATGTCCGGTATGAGACGGGAGGTTTAACCATGAAGAAAAAACGCAAATCAACTGGAGGCGCTTTTCGTCAGAACTATTATGCGTATGTATTGATTACACCAGGGCTTCTGCTGGTAGGGATTATACTTATATATCCGCTTGTCCGCGGAATCATATCAAGTTTCTTCACCCAGGCTTCCGGCAGTATGGAATTTGAAGCTTTTGTTGGTTTACAGCATTATCAGGAGCTGCTGGATGACAAGATTTTCATTCAGGCAATGAAGAATTCCCTTTGGTGGACGGTTATAATTGTTGCGGCCTTATATCTTTTGGGACTCGGTATCGCGCTTCTTCTGAACTGCAGTTTTAAAGGAAGAGGAATATTCCGCAGTCTTGTTCTGATTCCCTGGGTAGTTCCGGGAATTGCGGCAGCCATGACGTGGAAATGGATGTATGCCAGCCAGTACGGTATCATTAATCAGATACTGCAGTACCTGGGATTGATTGATAAGAGTGTGGATTGGCTGGGGAGTGCCGGTACGGCTCTGGGCTCTATTATGGTAACGGCAATTTGGAAGGATGTGCCGTTCGTGGTAGTGGTATTGCTGGCGGCCCTTCAGTCTATTGATACGACGCTTTATGAAGCAGTATACATTGACGGCGGTAATGCCTTTCAGGCTTTTTGGCACATTACTATGGTCGGGATCCGTGATGTCAGCGTGACTACTATATTGCTGGAAATCATATGGACGTTTAATAAATTTGATCTGGTTTATACCATGACAAAGGGAGGACCTGCTAATTCTACTCAGATTATTCCCGTCTACACATATATTACTGCATTTAACTTTTTCAAGCTGAATAAAGCAGCGGCAATCGGGGTGGTAGGTCTGCTGATAGTCGGAGTATTTGCGGTTGCTTATATTATCTACAATGAGCGAAGGGAGGCGCAGGAATCGTGAGTAAAAAGAAGAACAGGGAACGGCTGCACAGGCTCCTGGTGTATCTTTCGCTTTTAACTATTATAGTGATTTTGGATTTTCCGTTTGTGTGGATGATATCTACCTCGCTTAAAAATCGGGAAGAGATGTTTTCCGCCGTTCCGACACTGCTGCCAAAGGTTCTCACTCTTGAGAATTATCGCGCTATGTGGATAGATTATAACTTTCCTCCTTACCTGCGTAACAGTCTGATTGTCGCAGTCAGCACAACGGCGATTTCGCTTATGGTGGCGACATTTTTTGCATATGGGATCTCAAGATTTAAGTTTCGCGGAAAGAAGGTAGTATTTAATCTGATGATTCTTACCCAGATGTTTCCGCTTCCGCTGCTGATTATTACGATTTATGTAGTATTTGCCAGACTGGGACTTACGGATTCACTGGCAGGACTGGTGATTGCTTACTGTACTTTTGCGATTCCGTTTGCGACCATGATGCTTAAGAGCAGTTTTGACGGATTGCCGCTGGAACTGGAGGAAGCGGCGGCTATTGACGGCTGCAACGCGTTTCAAACGATCTTTCGGATTGTGATTCCGCTGGCCGCGCCGTCGATTGCCGCAATGGGACTGTTTTCATTCATTCTTTCCTGGCAGGAATTTATGATGTCTCTTACCCTGATCCGCAGTCCCGCTTTGCGTACGCTGCCGGTCGGAATTACATTGATGGTGGGATTCCGCAATATTATGTGGGGGCCGCTGATGGCAGGAACTGCGGTGGTTACCATTCCTGTCGTGATACTATTTATCTATTTTCAAAAATATCTTATTACCGGTATGACCATGGGAGCCGTCAAGGGCTGATATCCCGGGTGAAGGCCGGACTTGTTTGAAAGGAGTTTGATTATGAGTCAGACAGATAAGCGTTTAGAGCAATTGGGAATTGAGCTGCCTAAAAAAGACCGCAGAGGGCAGGGCATGGTGGCGATCCGTCAGTGCGGGGATATGTTGTTTGTATCCGGTCATGGTCCGACCGATCAGAGTGCGCCAGGTGACCCGCCTGTTTATACAGGAAAGCTGGGAACCGATCTGACAATAGAAGAAGGTTATCAGGCCGCCAGGCTGTGCGGCATCAATATTCTGGCCACCATCAGAGATTATCTTGGATCGCTGGACCGGATTGACTGCCTTATTAAAGCGTTTGGGCTGGTAGCCAGCGGCCCGGATTTCTTTGAACAGCCGGCTGTAATGCATGGATTCTCTGATCTGATGGTGGAAGTGCTGGGAGATCGTGGCCTTCATGCCCGTTCTGCCATGGGAACCTGCTGCCTGCCGAGGAATATTCCGGTAGAAGTGGATCTGATACTTAAAATCCGCAGTTAAGCAAAAGCAGTGTATGAGGAAGGAGTCACAGAATATGCAGACAATAGAACAGCAGATTATGCAGAGCAGCCGCAAGCGCCGCGGGAATGTAGTACTGCGTCAATGTGGTTCATTGTTGTTTATTGGGGGTCATGGTCCGGAAGATGAAGTAACAGGGGAACCGTTTTACACAGGCCGGCTGGGAAGCGCGCTTTCTACCGAAGATGGTTATAAGGCCGCCCGTATCTGCGGGGAAATACTTCTGAGCGCGATACAGGAATATCTTGGAAGCCTGGATAAGGTAGACTATCTGGTAAAAGCCTTTGGACTTGTCAGCAGTGAGCCGGACTTCTACGAACAGGAGCAGGTAATGGACGGTTTTTCTGATCTGATGGTGGCAGTATTCGGCGATCGGGGGCTTCATGCCAGATCGGCGATGGGTACTTCCAATCTTCCGGCAGGAAATATTCCGGTAGAGATAGAACTTATTGTGAAAATAAAGGAATAATTGGAGGATCGGAATGAAGCTGACGATTGTAGGGGCAGGGAGCAGTTATACTCCGGAGATTATAGACGGGCTGTTGGAAGAACGCTGCTTTGACCCGCTGGAAATAGTATTGTATGACCTGCCGGAGGCATCGGAACGGGTGGATATTATCTGCGGATTGATTCGGCGTATGGCAGAGCATAAGGGCGTTTCTGTCACAGTCAGTCAGGAATCACGGCTGCAGCAGGCTCTTGAAGGCAGCAGCTTTGTGGTCAGTCAGTTCCGGGTCGGTCTGCTTGAGGCAAGAATCCAGGATGAAAGAATTCCTCTTCGTTACGGACTGATCGGTCAGGAAACAACTGGCGCAGGCGGCTTTTTTAAGGCCATGCGTACTATTCCGGCGACGCTGGAGCTGACGAAAGAAATAGAGCGTACCTGTCCGGAGGCGTGGTTTATAAATTTCACGAACCCTTCAGGAATTATTACGGAAGCAGTACACCGGTATTCAAAGGTAAAATGTGTAGGGTTATGTAATGTTCCGTACAATATGAATATTGACGCGGCCCATCTGCTTCAGGCGGAACCCGACAGAGTTTACTGTCAGATGGCAGGTCTCAATCACCTTAGCTTTATCACGGAAATTCTGCTTGACGGGCGGCCTGTGCTTCAGGAAATGATTGCCGGGAAGATGTTTAAGACGCAGATTGTCAAAAATATACCCAAAGTACAGGGAGTAGAAACCCTGATCGGGCAGTTGGGCCTGGTGCCGTCTCCCTATCTGCAGTATTATTATTTTGAGAAAGAGATGCTGGCAAAGGAATTGGCGGAGGCTGCGCCGGACGGACCGGGAACCCGGGGAGAGCAGATCCTGAAAACTCAGCAATTGCTGTTTGACATTTACAAGGATCCTGCGACCTGCGAGAAGCCAAAGGAACTGGAAATGCGGGGAGGAGCTTACTATTCTACGGTGGCGGTGATTCTGATGAAGGCTCTGTCAGGGTATGGTCCGGTCGTAATGCCGGTGAACTATCCGAATAACGGTGCGATTCAGGGACTGAGCGCAGCGAGTGTAGTGGAAACAAACTGTCTTATTGACAAAAACGGAGTTCAGCCGCTCAGTTTTGGAGAGCTGCCGCTGTCTGTTGGCGGATTGATTCAGCAGGTTAAAAATTATGAAAACCTGACCGTTGAGGCGGCGGGAGAACACAGTTACCGTAAGGCCGTACTGGCCCTTCTGAGTCATCCTTTGATCCATGGATACGACAATGCGGTACGTTTGATAGAAGAAATGATGACCCACTTCTCCGCTTACGTAGGAGAACTAAAATAGAAAACCGGACTAAAGCTTCAGCTGGCCCAGGGGTATTACGCTCCTGGGCTTTTCTGTGTGCTCGCCCAGCATTTTTTCCATCCAGATCATGTCGTACCAGCGGCCCAGCTTGTAGCCGCATTTGGTGAAATGGGCCACGGTGCGGTAGCCCAGCCTTTCATGGAAGCGGATGCTGCCCGGGTTGGGATAGGTGATGCAGGCGTTGACGTTCAGAATGTTCTGGCGGCGCAGAAGGTCCTCCAGAGCCGCGTACAGCCGGGTTCCGATCCCGCGGCCGCGGCAGTCCATGCTTACGTAGATGGAGGTTTCCACCGACCAGTCGTAAGCGGCCCGTCCCTTGAACGCGGACGCGTAGGCGTAACCTGCTGTCAGCCCGTCAATCTCCGCTGCCAGGTAGGGGTAGGTCCGGAGCGTGTGCTCGATCCGGCCGCGAAATTCCTCCACGGTAGGAACGTCATACTCAAAAGTAATGGCCGTGTCCCTGACGTAAGGGGCGTAAATATTCAGAAGAGACGGCGCGTCCGCCGGGGAAGCCAGACGGATGCGGACAGATGAGTTTTCATTGATAGTATCGTGTCTCATGGGATGTAACCTCTTAACCTGCAAAATCACAACCTGCATCCGACGGCGGAGCAGGCTGCGGTTTGCTTTTGATTTATTACCGGTAAATCTTCTTGTGCTCGTAAATGGGTTCGGATGTCAGATCCACGCCCAGCTTCTGGAATACCCGGATGTCCACCCGGGACAGGAGCACGGAAGTGTGAGCCTGGCAGCCCCGCAGCCGGGACAGCTGGTCCAGGGCCTTCTGAGCGACGGGATCCGTGGCGGCGCAGGCGGAGAGGGCGATCAGCACCTCGTCCGTATGTAATCTGGGGTTTACGCTCCCCAGGTAGCCTACCTTCAGCCGCTGAATCGGCTCAATAGCGAAGGGTGAGATCATCTGAACCTCGTCGGGGATATCGCCGAGGGCTTTTACCGCGTTGAGCAGAACGGCAGCCGAGGCGCCCAGCAGGTCACTGGTCTTGCCGGTGACAATGCGGCCGTCGGGAAGCTCCATGGCAGCGGCGGGGCCGTGGGTAAGCTCCGCCTTGTCTTTTGCGGCCTGAACTACCCTGCGGATCTCCGGAGAGATGCGGGCCTGCTTCATAAGCAGCTCGATTTTGTAGACCTCACCGGAACAGTCGGTGCCTGCGGCCATGCGGTCCAGGGCGTGATAATATCTCCGGATAATTTCCTGCCTGGAGGCCTCCTGACAGGCTTCGTCGTCGATGATGCAGTTGCCGGCCATATTGACGCCCATGTCGGTAGGGGATTTGTAAGGGCTTTCCCCGTAAATGCCTTCAAAAATGGCGTTCAAAACCGGGAAGATCTCCACGTCCCGGTTGTAATTGACGGTGGTAACGCCATACGCCTCCAGATGGAAGGGGTCGATCATGTTCACATCGTTTAAGTCGGCGGTGGCGGCCTCGTAAGCCAGGTTTACCGGGTGCTTCAGAGGCAGGTTCCAGATGGGGAATGTCTCAAATTTGGCGTACCCGGCCTTGATGTTTCTGCGGTTCTCGTGATAGAGCTGGGACAGGCAGGTGGACATCTTGCCGCTTCCGGGACCGGGAGCCGTGACGATCACCAGGGGTCTGGAGGTTTCAATATAATCATTCTTTCCGAAGCCGTCTTCGCTTACGATATGGGCTACGTTGTTGGGGTAGCCGTCGATCCGGTAGTAGCGGTAGACGGTGATTCCCATGCTTTCCAGTTTGGATTTGAAGGTATCCGCCGCGGACTGGCCCGTATACTGGGTGATGACCACGCTGCCTACGTAAAGGCCCTTGTCCCGAAAAGACTGGATCAGCCGAAGCACGTCCACGTCGTAGGTAATGCCCAGGTCGTGGCGGATCTTATTCTTCTCAATGTCGGCGGCGTTGATGGCGATGACGATCTCCGCCTGATCCGCAAGCTGCAGAAGCATCTTCAGCTTGCTGTCCGGCGCAAAGCCGGGGAGAACCCGGGAAGCGTGCAGATCGTCAAACAGCTTGCCGCCGAATTCCAGGTACAGCTTGTCGCCGAACTGGGCGATCCGCTCCCGGATGTGCTGGGACTGCATAGTTCTGTATTTGTCGTTGTCAAATCCGATTCGTGTCATGAAGATCTCCTTATCTTTGCGTATGGATTTCAGTTCCGGTATTCAGATATCACAGAGTACGGGGAGCAGCTCTGCCCGTGCCGGTTTGCGGCCGGCTGCGGCAGACGGCTCCGCCCTCTGTAAGTGTAGCATAAGATATGGAAAAATGCACCACAATCTTTGACGCGGGGGTAAAATTTTATATGATTGATTCCGGTCTGCTCTTACGGTAAATAAAAAATAAATGTTCTTGACTTTACTGGTTCAACGTGGTATAAATAAAGGCAGGAAACCTGTGAGGGAGAGTAAGTACTTTTTGCGGAAGGTCACAGAGAGCCGCCGGCGGTGGAAAGGCGGTACGGGAAGCAGGAAGGAATGGACTCCTGAGGGCGAGCAGAACTTTCAGTATGTGAGCCGGAGAGATGCTCCGTTATCAAAATCAGCATATATTTGTATGCACTGAGAGGGTACGTTGTACCAAGCCGGGTGGCACCGCAGGAGTTTCGCTCCTGTCCCTGCATTTGATTGCTGGGACAGGGGTTTTTTATTGCCCGGTTTCGGCAATCATAACTCTACTATATTATTTTTATGGAGGAAAGAACCATGAAACAGGAAAGCAAGATTCCCTACAAAATCTATCTGGAAGAGAGCGAGATGCCGACAAGCTGGTACAACATGCGCGCTGACATGAAGAATAAGCCGGCGCCCCTTCTGAACCCGGGCACGCTGAAGCCCATGACATTTGAAGAATTGACAGGCGTGTTCTGCGACGATCTGGTCCGCCAGGAACTGGACGACACCACGCCTTATATTGAGATTCCGGAGGAAATCCGCAATTTCTACAGAATGTACCGTCCGTCTCCCCTGGTCCGGGCATACTGCCTGGAGGAGAAACTGCAGACTCCGGCAAAGATTTATTATAAGTTTGAGGGCAACAATACCAGCGGCAGCCACAAACTGAATTCTGCCATCGCGCAGGCATATTACGCCAAGAAGCAGGGGCTGAAGGGCGTGACCACTGAGACCGGAGCCGGACAGTGGGGCACCGCGCTCTCCATGGCCTGCGCTTATCTTGGCCTGGACTGCAAGGTGTATATGGTTAAGGTATCCTATGAGCAGAAACCTTTCCGCCGCGAGGTTATGAGAACCTACGGCGCGTCTGTGACGCCTTCTCCGTCCATGGAGACTGCGGTAGGCCGCAAGATCCTGGCGGAGCATCCCGGAACCACCGGAAGCCTGGGCTGCGCCATCTCTGAGGCGGTTGAGGTTGCCACTACCAACGAAGGTTACCGCTACGTGCTGGGCAGCGTGCTGAATCAGGTGCTTCTGCATCAGTCGGTTATCGGCCTGGAGTCCAAGGCCGCCATGGACAAATACGGCATTGTGCCGGATGTGATCATCGGCTGCGCCGGAGGCGGCTCCAACCTGGGAGGCCTGATCGCTCCCTTCATGGGCGAGAAGCTCCGCGGCGAGAGGGATTACCGGATTATCGCGGTAGAGCCGGCATCCTGCCCCAGCTTCACCAGAGGCAAATTTGCCTACGACTTCTGCGATACCGGAATGATCTGCCCGCTGGCGAAGATGTACACTCTGGGCAGCGGATTTATTCCGTCTCCCAACCATGCAGGCGGACTCCGTTTCCACGGCATGAGCACGATCCTGTCTCAGCTGTATCACGACGGACTGATGGAGGCTACCTCCGTAGAGCAGACCGCTGTATTCGAGGCGGCGGAGCAGTTTGCCCGGGTGGAGGGTATCCTTCCGGCGCCGGAGAGCGCTCACGCGATCCGCGTAGCGATGGACGAGGCCCTGAAGTGCAAGGAGACCGGCGAGGAAAAGACCATTCTCTTTGGCCTGACCGGAACCGGATATTTCGATCTGGTGGCTTACGAAAAGTTCCATGACGGCGAGATGAGCGATTACATTCCGACGGACGCGGATCTGCAGAAGGGATTCGACGGGATTCCCAAGTTCCCGGGAAATGAATTTTAAAAGATAGATATAAAAGGTCAAAAAAAATCAGGACTGACAGACCAAAAGGCCGGCCGGTCCTGATTTCTTTTTTATACGATAAGTTTCAGGGATCCGTCAGCGTTGATATACTGGCACTCACCAAAGTCTATATCATCCGCGCTCATGAACTGTCCGGATAAGTCATATATAACAGAGGTAATATAGCCTTCCGAATTCGGTCGCTCACAATCTCAGTCTTCTGTATAATTTGACACATATAGGATCGAAAGGAGAGGAACCTTGCTCTTATTGAAATCAGAGGCGATTGCCTTATCATATCATGGAGCATATTGAGGCGGTTTACAGCTTCTTTTCTTTGTCGTTCATTGTCATTCTTCTTATTAAGATGGCAGTGCCGCCGGTTGAAACGGCACTGCGGTTGTTATGGGTCGGATAGACCCTGTTGAGTGCGTTGGAGTTTCTCAACAGAGAAACGGAAACGTGCTCAACGTTAAACC
>CANQSK010000020.1 GCA_947626475.1 uncultured Lachnospiraceae bacterium | reverse complement strand
TCCGACCCGAAGGCCTGCCGCGTCTTCATGACTGACCGGCGCGTGAATTTTTTTATTCATTCTGACGTTCCCCTTATTCTGTTCTTAAAAAAACACCCAAAATCCGCCTGTATTAAGCAGGACGGCGTCATATCACCCTGTGAACATGCCGGTTTACATGACAGCAGATATTCACCGCCACCGGAAGCCCCGCAATATGGGTTGGGTAGGTTTCAATGTTCACCGCCAGAGCCGTCACGGTTCCGCCCAGGCCTCCCGGCCCGATACCCAGCTCATTGATCTTCTCAAGCATCTCCTTTTCCAGCTCGCGCACGTAAGGAACCGGCGAAACCTCATCCAGATTTCTCGTGAGCGCGTGCTTGGCCATAAGGGCGCATTTCTCAAAGGTTCCTCCCACGCCGACTCCGACTACCATAGGCGGACAGGCATTGGGACCGGCATCCTTCACCGCCGTAAGAATGGCGTTTTTTACTCCCTCAATGCCGTCGGCCGGTTTTAACATAAATACCCGGCTCATATTCTCGCTGCCGAACCCTTTGGGAGCCACCGTAATGTCCACCTGATCCCCGTCCACGATCTCATAATGGATCACCGCAGGCGTATTGTCCTTCGTGTTTTCTCTCTCGATGGGGTCTTTCACCACGGATTTCCGGAGATATCCGTCCGTATAGCCTTCCCGGACGCCCTGATTGACTGCGCCTGCCAGGGAACCACCCTCAAAATGAACGTCCTGCCCGATCTTCATAAAAATCACAGCCATGCCCGTATCCTGGCAGATGGGAATCATATCGTCGCCGGCAATCTGCAGATTCTCCTTCAGCTGCTCCAGAATCTGCTTTCCGAGAGGAGATTCCTCCTTCTCTGCCGCCTGATCAAACACCCTGCGCATATCCCGGGACAGAAAATGATTGGCCTCGATACACATTTCCCGTATATTTTCTGTGATCTCACTGGTCTGTACTGTTCTCAAAATCCGCTCCTCCTCCTGATTAGTCCTGCGGAATCCTTACTATTATAAATAAGCCTCTTTCTTTATCATAATGGAATTATTCTTTTAAGGCAAGAAAAAAATCGCTTGACAAAAAGATATCTATATTGTATATTTGTATTAGTTGCTTAATACAATCATACATTTATCACATGAATTGATATCAGGAGGTATTTCATGTCATGGCAGTTTGATAATGAGCGTCCTATTTACACACAATTATTGGAAAAGATACGAATCCTGATCATTTCCGGCCAATACGCGCCGGGAAGCCGGCTTCCGTCGGTCCGGGAACTGGCATCGGAAGCCGCGGTGAATCCCAATACCATGCAGCGGGCCCTGGCCGAACTGGAACAGAGCGGACTGATCTACAGCCAGAGAACTTCCGGACGGTACGTGACAGAGGATAAGATCATGATTTCGTCTATCCGTGAGTCCATCGCTCAGGAGAAAATTCACTCTTTCTATGAAGAGATGAAGCATCTCGGCTACAGCCGGGAAGAGGTTATGAATTTGCTGAATAAAGATAAAGGAGGCAGTTCCACATGAATACCATTTTAGAATGTTCTCATGTCAGTAAGCGGTTTGGCAAAAAGACGGTTCTTCAAGACGTGAATATTCAGATAGAACCGGGGCACATCATAGGTCTTCTGGGGCCCAACGGCAGCGGCAAGACCACTCTCATTAAACTGTCCTGCGGACTTCTGACTCCCTCGGAAGGCGATATCCGGATTCTGGGAAAACCTGTGGATCCTTCCGGAAAGCTTAAGATCGCCTATCTTCCGGACAAAAACAGCTTAAGCGACTGGATGCAGGTATCTCAGATCGTAGATATGTTCCACGATTTTTATTCCAATTTTGACCGCGGCAAGGCTTATGAAATGCTGAAGCGGCTGGATATCGATCCGAAACTGAAGCTGAAAACCTTATCCAAGGGAACCAGGGAAAAGGTGCAGCTGATCCTGGTCATGAGCCGGAACGCGGATCTGTATCTTCTGGATGAGCCTGTCGGCGGAGTGGATCCGGCCGCCAGAGATTATATTCTGCAGACGATTCTCACCAATTATAATGAGGAAGGTTCCATTCTGATCTCCACCCATCTGATCGCCGATGTAGAGCAGATGCTGGACCGCGTTATTTTCTTAAAGGAAGGCCGGGTTGTCCTGGATTCCTCTGTAGATGACATCCGTACTCAGAACCGGAAATCCGTAGATGAACTGTTCAGGGAGGTGTTCACATGTTAGGAAAATTACTGAAGAAGGATATAACAGCGACCGGACGGTTTTTTGTCCCTATGATCATTATTTATGCCATAGCCAGTGTTCTCGGAAAGATTTTGATGGAACTGGTTCTCTCCATGGTTCATACCGGCAGCAACATGTATGATATTATTCTTCTGGTTACTACAGTTTTTGCCACCTTTTTCATTATTTATATCGTGGCCTGCGTCATCCTGATCAAGGTTTTCATTGTCTATGATTTCTACAAGACCATGGCCGGTGATCAGGCTTATCTGACTCACATGCTTCCGGTTTCCGCCAATCTTCTGGTTCTCTCCAAGGTTCTGGCGGCAGTTGTCTGGCAGGCGCTGACCGGTCTTGTGGTAGCGGTTTCTGTCGCCCTGTTTTTTGCCGGTCACTATGATACGGCAATACCCGGGTTTTATGAATTTGTATCTTCCATGGAGGCCATAGGCATGTCCTTTGACATTTACTGTCTGAACATTTTGATCAATCTGGTCATATCCGCTTTTATAACGCCGCTTATGTTCTTCGCAGCCATTGCCATCGGACATCTGTTCGGAAAGCACAGGATCTTAGGCGCCATCGGCTCTTATGTGGGAATTTACATTATTATTCAGATTATTGGTATTATTTTCCTTGTTATGATCGGTTTCCGCATTACAAGGCCGGAACAGTCTGCCTTCCTGGTCAACAGTACTTTCCTGTTCGACGCGATTCTGAACCTGATCATGATAGGAGCGTTTTACTGGGTTACACAATATATCTTCAGCAGGAAGCTGAACCTGGACTGAATCAGAGGGCAAAACCTGAGAAAATACAAAAGCGGAACACTTGAAATGAAAAGGGAGAACGATATATCAATCGCTCTCCTTTTTTTCATTTACATCTGTTCGTATCTCTATTCAAATAAAGAATATATCAATCCGTCAGCCAGGTATCCACTTCATCAAACAGGTCTTCCGCCTGTGAGATAAGCTGAGGACTTCCTACGGTAATGCGGGCGCCGTCGGAAGCAAGTTTATCAAGGATATCCGCATAGGCGGTAATATCCTCAGGCGTCGTCTGCTTTATCTCCTTCATCTCAGTAAGGGTCCGTTCAAAACTGTTCTTGTTTTTCAGCGCGTCATCGATAGCAGTGCCTGCTCCGGTAAATGGCCCCTTCGGCATCGCAAGTCCGCTGTAGGCATTGGTGATATAACCGTCCAGTTCTTCCTGCGTTATATTCAGGCCGCGAACCGAATCAGCCAGTGACGGCAGAACTTCCGTGAAAGTCTCCCGCAGACGCGGATCACGGTAAGCGGCCAGCAGCACCATATTACGGGATATAGAAAACATAGGCGAATAGACACTGTAAGCGTTGCGCATGACAGGAATCAGCACCAGGCTTCCTACTGCCGAGGTAAAAGCATCCATTTTACCGCTGTATTCCATGTCCAGTTCTTTAAAAGGCATGGAAACGATACTATACATGGCGTCGCTTCCGTAGGTAGCGGCGATATTCTTAGGATGGGCCAGAATCTCACTGTAATCCGCCGCCACGCGCTGATCATCGCTAAACTGCGCCCGCAGGTTTTGCGTCTGTTCCCTCGCAGCGGCAATATTATCCCCATTTCCTGCCACCGTCAGAATCATGCCGTTTTTATTGCACAGAAAGGCAGTCATTTCTTCCATACCCTGGGCAAAGGAAGCAAGTTCTTCCTCATTCATCTCAGCAACGCGTTTCATCGTCTGAATCAAACCGGTATTTTCTGTACGCGATGAATAGGAGACAGCTTCCGAGAACACCTCGCTGGCCAGTTCCTGGGCGTAATTGAAAGGATCCAGGTTGGTTTCCCCCGCGGACGCAAGGGAAGCGCAGAGGGACTGAATCTTTGCGGGATCATACTCTGTACGCAGCAGCTCCTCCTCCACCAGATTGAATGCTTCTTCCATATCTTCTGAAAAACAGGAGAACGTGATTTTCGCGTATGGCGTGTAACTCCAGTCTTCCTGGCGGATGACAGTCAGTGCCGTGGAGATAGATCCGACCGTAGCGGCTTCTTTGCTGTTCAGTTCTGCTATATCATAGTTTTCGGTAGACAGCATCCCCAGCAGAGACATTGCTGCTGAGGCCTCATCCAACTGATCCGCGGGAATACCGGAAGCATCCAGGTAAATATTAATCTGCGACAAATCGCTGTCCACTTCCGAGGATATCACCCGCAGTCCGTCTATATTTTCATCTTCAGCCGTGTACTTCACGACTTCTTCCGGAAGCGAATGCACGTCCACGGCCTGCACCGGCTCAACGGATACCGTGGCTTCGTTCTCAGCATTCCATTGCTCCAGCTCATCGTGCTGGGCAACCAGTTCTTCAATCTCTTCCTCGCTCATCGCGGCTTTCTTCTCAGCCAGCTTTTGTTTCAGTTCCGCGTCCTGTTTCTCCTTAAGACCAGGCTCGCTGGTGGAAATCAACAGACTGGATGCCGCAGGATCCGACAGATACTTTTTCAGCACGGCGTCATAGGTTCCCTCATCCAGATATTTCTGCAGATTCTGATTAAAGGAATCCCCATCCAGAAAAGCAAGGGGATTGCCCTCTACACCCCAATAAGTAATAATATTGCCGGCAGCATCTACAGCCGTAGTATTGTCCGCAAGAAGCGCCTGATCCATGCGCTCGGAAAGTACAAAAGAAGCCAGAATCCCGGAATCCAATCCCTGTTCAACCGTAGTCTCGATCCCTTCATGGATCACAGACAATACCTCTTCCTTCTGCTCCGCCTTCGCGCCGGATACCTGAAACATCAAAAGCGGAGACGGGCCTTCAATATTAAGAGTCGGCCTGATGGATACGCCCGGCAGCTTCTGCTTTACCAGCTGGTCAAAAGGCTGACCATCCCCTGTCATTGCCGAAAGCGCAACACTTAACTGATTGAGTTCTATCAGATTGATACCGGTCAGGGGCACGGAATAATACATATAAGTCTCAACAGCGTCATTTTCACCGGCAGGGAAAGTAACGCTCTTTTCCACATAACCGGAAATAGGCGTATAGCCGGAATCCGAAAGATCGACCTCCTTGCGGTCAAATTTGCTCAGATATTCTCCATCGATCAATTCCAGGAAAGGCTCTACATTCAGATCGCCGTAAAGAACCATCAGCGAATTCGACGGATGATAATAAGTATCATGGAAATCGGCCAGATCCTGAACCGTCATCGTCTCAATCACCCCAGGTACGCCGCCGGTTTCGCTGGATACGACGCTTCCGGGAAACGTTATACGTACAGCTTCATCCATAGCGCTGCGTTCCTGGGTCAGAGCACCCAGCATTTCGGAGTAAACTGTACCCTGCAGCGTAAGCTCCGCGTCCGCGGAAGGCAGATCATAACGGTAAGCCTCCCGATGCATCAGTTTTTCATCGCTGACTACCAGAGGATGGTAGACGCCGTCCATATAAAAATCTACATACTTAAGCAGCTGTTCTTCAGAGAGGGAAGAACTGGGATAATACGTATACGTACTGGCAGTAGCAGCATTCATATAAGTATTGTAGGTACCATATAACATCGTCATGAACTGGTTCGGGTTGGGATATTTCTCGCTGCCTGAAATCGTGGCATGTTCAAATACATGAGGTATGCCTTTGTCATTGGTTACATGAGTGCGAAAAGCTACCACATATGCCCGGTCCGTAGAGTCGTTGGCAATCCAGAGCAGGGTGGCGCCGGTTTTATCGTGGGTAAACTCCACGGCCTGAGAGTTCATCGACTTATAGGGATGGATTGCCGTGACTGTAAAACCGTGAATCGTATCACCCACGGCAGGCAGATCCTTCTGAGTACCTGCGGACGAATCATCACCAGATGAATCGGACTGAGCAGCGGCAGATGATGTTTCCTGAACATTATCCGCCGAAGCGCTCTGATCACCGGCAGATGAATCCCCGGAACCTGACGCGCAGCCTGCCGCAAACAGCGCAAATGCCACGAACAGCGCGGCAAACCGTTTCCATTTATTTTTTCTTTTCATTCCTGCAGCCTCCTTTAGTTAATAATTCTATTGTACCATCTCGACTAACGTCTCGATGGAGATACTCGTCAAATGCCGGTTCATGCAAGCATGACCGCCATTTTCCTCGTTATTATACCATATACCTGAGAATCCGAAATCAACGTTTTGGTAATCAAACCTGACTTTTCGGTAATCCGAAAAAAAGAGAACGGCCTGAAAACCGTTCTCCCTTTTCTGTGTCATGTCAGATATCCTGAGGATTTTTCTCCTCATTCTCATCTTCCTCTTTTTCTTCATCTTCCCGCACCTTGGCGATGCAGGCAATCCTGGTATCGGAATCTTTCTCAATATTCATCAGCTTAACGCCTGAAGTATCCCGGCCGATCACTGAAATCTCATTGACATTGATGCGGATGACGATTCCCTCATTGGTGATCATCATAATGCCGTGGCCTTCTTCTACCAGCTTGGCTCCTACCAGATCTCCGGTCCTGTCTGCTATCTTGTAACAGCGAACACCCTTACCGCCACGGTTCTGAGCCTTAAATTCGTAGGTATTGGTCCTCTTTCCCATACCCTTTTCCGATACGACCAGAAGCGTATCTCCCTGGGTATCTACTTGCATGCCGATGACTTCATCGCCCTCATCAAGCCTCATGCCGATCACACCCATGGAAACGCGGCCTGTGACACGCACGTCTGTCTCATGGAACCGGATGCACTGTCCCTTCTTCGTCACCATGAAGATATCCTTGGTATCGTCAGTAACCTTTACTTCAATCAATTCATCGTCTTCCTTGAGAACAATAGCCTGCAGACCTGTCTTGCGGACATTGGCGTATTCCCGCATGGGTGTCTTCTTCACCATGCCGCTTCTGGTAGCCATGAACAGATAATGCTCATCATTATATTCCGCCATAGATACAATAGCGGTAATCTTCTCACCGGGAAGCATCTGAAGGAGATTAACGATAGCGGTTCCTCTCGCCGTTCTTCCCGCTTCCGGAATGGTATAAGCTTTCAGCCGGTATACTCTTCCCGTATTGGTAAAGAACATAATATAATTATGATTCTTGGTGAGAATCAGATCTTCGATATAATCATCGTCAATGGTCTGCATTCCCTTGATTCCCTTGCCGCCACGGTTCTGGCTGCGGAACGTATCCTTCGGCATCCTCTTAATGTAGCCGAGGCTCGTCATGGTAATGACTGTCTCATCGTTGGGAATCAGATCCTCTGCCGTCATATCAAAATCGTCAAATCCGATGGCAGTTTTTCTGTCATCGCCATACTTTTCAGACATGGCCAGAATCTCTGTGCGGATAACGCCCAGAAGCTTCTTCTCGTCGGCCAGGATTTCCTTCAGTTCGGCGATCCTGATCTCCAGCTCCTTATATTCCTCCTCCAGCTTTTCTCTTTCCAGACCGGTCAGAGCGCGGAGGCGCATATCCACGATTGCCTGAGACTGGGCGTCGCTCAGCCCGAACTTTTCCATCAGCTGCTGTTTGGCAATCTGGACAGTCTGAGAACCGCGGATAATGCGGATCACTTCGTCAATGTTATCTAAGGCGATCAGCAGGCCTTCCAAAATATGGGCACGCTCTTCCGCCTTATTCAGATCGTATTTCGTCCGGCGGGTCACCACATCCTTCTGGTGCTTCAGATAATATTCCAGCATCTGAAGGATATTCAGCACCTTCGGCTGGTTATCCACCAGAGCCAGCATAATAACTCCGAAAGAATCCTGAAGCTGAGTGTGCTTCAGCAGCTGATTCAGGATTACATTGGCATTTACATCCCTGCGCAGCTCGATAACGATACGCATACCGCTCCGGTCCGACTCGTCCCGGAGGTCCGTGATTCCGTCTATCTTCTTTTCTTTTACAAGCTCCGCGATTTTTTCGATCAGCCGGGCCTTGTTGACCATAAAGGGAATCTCTGTCACAACGATCCTGGATTTCCCGTTGGCCATGGTCTCAATGCTGGAAACGGCGCGGACGCGGATTTTTCCTCTTCCGGTGCGGTAGGCTTCCTCAATGCCTGACCTTCCGATGATCGTAGCTCCCGTAGGAAAATCAGGACCTTTTACAATGTCCATGACTTCCTCAATCGCTGTCTGCCTGTCTTCCTCTATCTGATTGTCAATGATCTTGACAACGGCATTTACCACTTCCCGAAGATTGTGAGGCGGAATGTTGGTGGCCATGCCGACCGCGATGCCGGAGGTTCCGTTGCAGAGAAGGTTGGGATAACGGGCCGGAAGCACGGTAGGTTCTTTTTCCGTCTCATCAAAGTTGGGAACAAAATCTACCGTATCTTTATTGATATCCGCCAGCATCTCCATGGCGATCCTGCTGAGTCTGGCTTCCGTATAACGCATGGCGGCGGCTCCGTCGCCGTCCACAGAACCAAAGTTTCCGTGACCGTCCACCAGTGGATAATGGGTAGACCATTCCTGCGCCATGTTGACAAGGGCTCCGTAGATGGAGCTGTCTCCATGGGGATGATATTTACCCATGGTATCACCGACAATACGGGCACATTTGCGGTGAGGCTTGTCCGGACCGTTATTCAGCTCTATCATGGAATAGAGAACGCGGCGCTGAACCGGTTTTAGGCCGTCTCTTACATCAGGAAGAGCCCTGGACGAAATAACGCTCATGGCATAATCAATGTAAGATTGTTCCATGGTATCCTTCAGATCGATATCCTGTATTTTGTCAAATACATTCGGTTCCATATATTCCTCCTGTTAATCTCAGATGTCCAGGTTCTGTACCTTCTTGGCATTCGTCTCAATAAACTCTCTTCTCGGCTCCACCTGATCTCCCATAAGAATGGTAAAGGTCAGATCCAGCTCCGAGGTTACGTCGTTGTCCATATTGACTCTCAGAAGAATCCGCCGCTCCGGATCCATAGTCGTCTCCCAGAGCTGTTCCGCGTCCATCTCTCCAAGACCCTTGTAACGCTGAATCTTATTGTTATTGTCGCGGCCGATGTCCTTCAAAATCTGATTCAGCTCTGGGTCGCTGTAGGCGTACCACACCCGTTTGTTTCTCTCAATCTTATAGAGAGGCGGCTGAGCCAGATACACATGTCCCTGCTTGATCAGCTCCGGCATAAACCGGTAGAGAAACGTCAGAAGAAGCGTGCTGATATGAGCTCCGTCCACATCGGCATCCGTCATTATGATGATCTTGTGATAGCGAAGCTTGGAAATATCAAAGTCATCGTGAATCCCCGTCCCGAAGGCAGTGATCATGGCTTTGATCTCCGCATTGGCATAAATCTTATCCAGTCTTGCCTTCTCCACATTCAGTATCTTTCCTCTGAGGGGAAGAATCGCCTGAGTATCCCTGGAGCGGGCCGTCTTGGCGGAGCCGCCGGCGGAATCTCCCTCAACAATGTAGATCTCGCACTTTTCCGGATCCTTGTTGGAGCAGTCGGCCAGCTTGCCGGGCAGAGCCATTCCCTCAAGAGCCGTCTTTCTTCTCGTCAGGTCCCTGGCCTTTCTGGCAGCCGCCCTGGCCCTCTGAGCCAGAATGGATTTCTCGCACATGGCCTTCGCCACAGTCGGATTCTGCTCCAGAAAATAAGTAAGCTGTTCGCTGACAATGGAATCCACCGCAACCCTGGCTTCGCTGTTTCCCAGCTTCTGCTTGGTCTGTCCCTCAAACTGAGGCTCTTCGATCTTTACGCTGATAATGGCAGTAAGACCCTCCCGGATATCCTCGCCGCTGAGGGAAGGCTCGCTGTCCTTAAGCAGCTTGTTCTTTCTGGCATAATCGTTGAAGGTCTTCGTGAGAGCGTTCTTAAAGCCGGTCAGATGAGTGCCGCCCTCCGGCGTGTTGATATTATTGACAAAGGTATAGATATTTTCCGTGTAGGAATCATTGTGCTGCATGGAGACCTCCACGTACACATTATCCCTGGTTCCCTCACAGTAAATGACCTTGTCATAGAGAGGGGCTTTTCCTTTGTTCAGGTAAGTGACAAACTCCCGGATGCCTCCCTCATAGTGAAATGTCTTCTCTATCTTTTCTTCCCTGTCGTCCCGCAGGGTGATCTTCAGCGCTTTCGTCAGAAAAGCAGTCTCACGGAGACGGATCTTCAGAGTATCGTAATCATAAACCGTCTCTTCAAATATTTCCTTGTCAGGCAGAAATACTACCTTTGTTCCATGTTTATCTTTGGGGCAGTCGCCGATCACCTTCAGGGGAGCGACCACATTTCCCCTCTCATACCGCTGGAAATATTCCTTTCCGTCCTGGTAGATCGTAACCTCCAGCCACTCGGACAGAGCGTTCACAACAGAAGCGCCCACACCGTGAAGTCCGCCGGATACCTTATATCCTCCTCCGCCGAACTTTCCACCGGCGTGAAGGACCGTAAACACAACCTCCACAGCCGGAAGACCGGCCTTTTTCTGGATTCCCACAGGAATCCCGCGGCCATTGTCAATGACAGTAATCGAATTGTCTTCATTTATCTGAACATCAATCTCTGTACAGTAACCGGCTAACGCCTCGTCTACCGAGTTATCCACAATCTCATAGACCAGATGGTGCAAACCTCTGGCAGACGTACTCCCGATGTACATTCCGGGACGCTTTCTTACGGCCTCCAAACCTTCCAAAATCTGAATTTGATCTGCTCCGTATTCAGCACTCATTCAAATTGCCTCCTATTCATTTTCGCTGGTAACTGTGCCTTCTATTACTCTGAAAATTCTGTCTGTCCGAAACCTGTGATTCATCAGATCTTCCAGGCCGGTACATGTGATTACCGTCTGTATATGATCAATGCCGTCCAGAAGGTGTTCCTGACGGTTTCCGTCCAATTCAGACAATACATCATCAAGGAGAAGGACAGGATAATCCTTCACCAGATACTTCACCAGTTCGATTTCTGCCAGTTTCAGGGAAAGCGCAGCGGTTCTTTGCTGCCCTTGCGAACCAAATTTCCGAATATCAATGCCATTGACAATAAAATTTAAATCGTCTCTGTGGGGACCTACCGTAGTAGTTTTGAGACGAATATCCATGTCCCTGTTTTTCCTGAGAGCCTGCTCTATCTCATCCATCTCCGTATCAGGCTCGTAGGAAACCTGCAAAGATTCCTTCTCTCCGGACAATGTCCTGTGGATATCTCCGATTATTTCATTTAACTGGTTGATAAATTCACGACGGTACTGAATAACCTGCCTCCCGTACTGAACCAGCTGAATATCCCACACATCCAGGGTACTCTCATACTCCGGACGAAAAATCAATTCCTTCAAAAGCCTGTTTCTCTGGTTCACCGTCCTGTTATACTGAATCAGCGCGTGAACATACAGCTTATTCAGCTGACATAATTCCAGATCCACAAACCTTCTTCTCTCCGAGGGACCATTTTTGATGATATTCAGATCCTCCGGAGAAAAAAACACAACATTGACGATCCCAAACAGCTCGCTTGCCTTACGGATAGGGACGCCGTTGATGGCCACTCCTTTCGCCTTGTTCTTCTTCAGATGCATATCGATCCGATAAGGCACGTCATTCTTTCTCACCTTCAGCTTAATATGAGATTCCTCTCTGTTAAACTGAATCATCTCTTTATCTTTGCTGCCTCTGTGAGACTTGGTGGTGCAGCATACGTAGATGGATTCCAGAATGTTGGTCTTTCCCTGGGCGTTGTCGCCGTAAAGAATATTGGTCCCGGGACTGAAATCCACATACAGATGCTCATAATTCCGGTAATTCTTCAGCTCTACCGACTCAATCATCATGGCCGTCACGCCTCAATTCTTATGGTTTCCCCTCTGTACTCTACCACATCTCCAGCCACCAGCTTCTTGCCGCGCTGATATTCAGCATGACCGTTTACCTTCACTTTGCCGTCCAGAATGGCGTATTTGGCGTCCACGCCGCTTTCCGCCATGCCGGCAAGCTTCATAGCCTGACCGAGCTTAATATACTCGTCACGCAGCTTTATGACCTCCATAAAATCCCTTTCTCTCAAGAGCAGCAGGATCAAACTGCCGCCGCGTTAAAGTTGACCGGAAGAATCAGATAAATATAGTTCTCATCCTCATCCCGGATAAAGCAGGGGGACTTGGGATTCATCATATACAGATCCACTTCTTCATCGCTGATCATGCGCAGAGCGTCGATCAGAAATCTGGGGTTGAATCCGATCATCAGATCCTTTCCTGTCTTGTGGATCATAACCTCCGCGTTCATGGAACCAAAGCTGGAATTTAATTTCAGCTGCATGACTCCGTCCAGAATATTAATGATGATCGGCTTCTTGTCGTTCTCACGGATCAGGATGCTGGCCCTGTCGATGCAGTCCAGGAAATCCCGCCTGTTCACGGTAACCTTGGTATCGTAATCATTGGAAAGCATCTGCTCGATCCTGAAATACTCTCCCTCAATGATCCTGGAAACCACCACCGTATCGTCAAACTCAAACAGTATATGATTCTTGCTGAAATAGATCAGAACCTCTTTTTCATTGTCCCCGTTCAATATCCTGCTGATATCATTCAGAGTCTTGCCGGGAACGATGACTTTTAAATCACCATAATCATCTTTCAGACGCACATTTCTTATGGACATGCGGTGGCCGTCCAGGGAAACCACCTTCAGCATGTCTCCGTTTACCTGGAACAGTTCTCCCGTCATCATCTTGTTGCTGTCATTGGGAGAAATGGAAAATATGGTCTGCCCGATCACTTCCTTCAGCGTAAACTGTGACAGGCAGATGTAATTGTCTTTTTCAATATAAGGAAGATAGGAAAATTCTTCCCCGTCTCTTCCGGGAATATTGAAAACGGAATTATCGCAGGAAATGACCGTATTAAACTTTTCATCGGACTGAATCGTAATGGGGGAATCTCCTCCGCTTAACTTGCGGACGATCTCCGAAAGAAGCTTTGCGTCCAGGGCAATCCTGCCCTCCTCCTCAATGCTTCCTTTTACCTTAGTCTCAATGCCCAGTTCCATATCGTTGGCTGTCAGCTTGATCTGCTGATTTTCCGCGTCGATCAGGATACATTCCAGAATAGACATGGTAGTCTTTGAAGGAACTGCTTTCAGTACAATGTTGATTCCGTTCATTAAATCATCTTTTTGAAATGTAAGCTTCATGGCTGTTGATAATTCCTTTCCTGTTGATGGTGGTATACAGAACTATATAATTAAGTTCTTTTCAGAAGTATTCTTAGTAGGGCCTGTGGATTTGTGAAAAACTCTGAAATCCCTGTAAATCACAGGTAAAATCCATTCTTATAATCTGTGGAAAATCCTTCTGAAGGGGAAGGATAACTTTCCGGATGTCCACAGGTCTTTCCTTCCCCCGGAAGGTATCCGGAATGTTCACAGGTTATGAAGGACTTTTCCACTGTCCTACTGTGGACTGATCTTTTTCTTCAGGATATCGATGGTGTTGGCCAGGGCCACGTCCTCCTTCATCTCTTTGGCTATCTTGTCCCGCCCGTGAAGGATCGTGGTATGGTCCCTGCCTCCCAGATAACGTCCGATCAGCTGGAGGGAATCATCCGTCATGTTCTGGCACAGATACATGGCGATCTGCCTGGGGTGTACCAGTTCCTTGTTCCGCTTCTGTGAGGAAATATCCAGAGTAGTGATTCCGAAATGTTCCGCTACTACCTGGATGATCAGCTCGGAAGTGACTTTTCTCTCGGAGTTTGGAGAGATAATGTCCTTCAGGGCCTCCTCCGCCAGATTGATGTCGATTTCTTTGTTCTTTTCCAGTTTGGAGAGGGCCACGATCTTGTTTAAGGCTCCCTCCAGTTCCCGAATGTTGGACTTGATGTAAGTGGCTATGTATTTGATGACTTCGTTGTCGATGTTGTAGTTTTCCAGCTCTTCCTTCTTGCGGAGGATGGCCATTCTGGTCTCGTAGTCCGGCGGCTGGATATCCACAGTCAGTCCCCATTCAAACCGGGAGCGCAGCCTTTCCTCCAGGGTCTCAAAATCCTTGGGAGGTTTATCGGAAGAAATGATGATCTGCTTCTTGGATTCGTACAGGGTGTTGAATGTATGGAAAAATTCCTCCTGGGTGCTCTCCTTTCCTATAATAAACTGGATGTCGTCGATCAGAAGCACATCGATGTTCCTGTATTTTTCCCGAAACTCAGTGGTAGTAAAATTGTTCTTGTTGCGGATGGCGTCGATCAGTTCATTGGTGAACTTCTCGGAGGTCACGTACAGGATCTTGGAGTTGGGGTCATTCTTCAGGATGAAATGGGCGATGGAATGCATCAGGTGAGTTTTGCCCAGTCCGACTCCTCCGTATATAAAAAGAGGGTTGTACACTTCTCCCGGAGATTCCGCTACCGCCAGAGACGCGGCGTGGGCCAGGTTGTTGTTGGCTCCCACCACAAAGGTCTCAAAGGTATAGCGGGGATTTAGGTTGGCGTTCTGGATCGTGGCCTGATTCACGTCATAGGTAGGAGTCTGAATCAGATGTTTGGAGGTTTTCTTCTTTTCCTTAATGTCCTCTTCGCTGAGAAAATCAATGTCCAGAGAATATCCGGTCACTTCCGCTATGGTCACCTGAAGCTGTTTCTCATATTTTTTCCTGATGACGGCAATAAAATTGGACCCGGAGTCCGGCACCAGGATTTTGAGAACATTATTTTCTATGGAATAAGGCTTAAGCGGAAGAAGCCAGGTGTTGTAGGAAGGTTCCATAATCTCGTATTCTTCTTTCAGGCGCATGAGGATTTCTTCCCACTGAGCTTTCAGTTTCTCAAACATAAAAGGTTCTCCTAACCAGAATTAATGTACAGGCACATAAACCCATTCTTTTACTATTCTATAATATTTTAATTTATTTTTCAATGAAAATTAGAAAATAGTTTGTGTGTATAAGAAATGAATTTATCCACAATTTATCCACATAATGTTGATAAGTAGAAAGAAAATTGCAGGAAATGCAAGAAAAAGATTGACGTGGATAAGTTTATTTCTTATAATCCACATGTATTGCATTGTATCTTTGGAAAAAGAACAGTAGCAGGAGGTAAAAAAAATGAATAGTGGAAAAAAAGATACCCGTTGGATGACCAGTGTTGCACTTATGGCCGCGATCGTGATCCTTCTGGCCAACACGCCTCTCGGAATGATTCAGCTGCCTATTATCAAGGCAACAACTGTGCATATCCCCGTCATTCTAGGGGCCGTGCTTCTGGGGCCGCTGGCGGGAGCCATTCTGGGAGCGGTGTTCGGCGTATGCTCTATGATCAGCAATACAATGGCGCCGACGCTTCTGTCCTTTGCCTTTTCTCCCTTTATGAGCATGACCGGGATTGTGGGGGCTGTCAAGGCAGTCTGGATATCTGTGGGATGCAGGATCATGATCGGAGTGGTGTCGGGATGGCTTTGGATTCTGCTTAAGAAGCTGAAGGTCAACAAATCTCTGGCTCTGGGGATTACAGGATTTGTGGGTTCCATGACCAATACCATCTGTGTGATGGGAAGCATCTACATCCTTCTGGCAGGCGAATACGCCCAGGCCAGGAATGTAGCCATGGATGCCGTCTGGGGACTTATTATGGTGACCGTAACCTCGTCGGGAATCCCGGAGGCTTTGACTGCCATGGTTCTGGTGGCGGTCGTCGGAAGCGCTCTGGTCTATACGATCGCCAGGATGCCCAGTTATAGCCGGAAGTCATAATCTAGATATTGATATCAAAAATACAATGAATACAATTTGTAGGGACAGTCAAAATACTGTCCCTTTTTTTAATATTTTCTTCTTGACTTCCCAGATTTCCTTCTATATAATTGGTATGATGTTTAATTTAGAAGGTCTGAAAGAGGAGGTGCCAGTGCTATGAAGATGACATTTCAGCCTAAAAAAAGACAGAGATCAAAAGTTCATGGTTTTAGAGCCAGAATGAGTACTCCGGGCGGAAGAAAAGTTTTAGCTGCTAGAAGAGCAAAGGGAAGAGCAAGACTGACTGCTTAACTGCTTAATCACAGGCCGCAAGAGATTGTGGCCTGAATCATTTTCAGGAGGTTTCATGAAGAGGTTTCCTTCTATCAGAAAGAACCGTGATTTTCAGAAGGTATATAAAGGTGGAACGTCCTACGCGAATAAGCTGCTTGTTATGTATGTAAAAGCTGGGGAAGAACCGAAAACAAGAATCGGTATTTCCGTCAGCAAAAAGATCGGAAACAGCGTGGTCCGGCACAGGGTGACCCGCTTGATCAGAGAGATATTTCGATTGCACAAAGAAGAGACCGAGAAAGGATTAGACATCATAGTGGTTGCGAGGCAGGCAGCCGGAGATTCAGACTTTAAAAAATTGGAAAGTGCGTATCTGCACTTATGCGGACTGCATAACATCAGAAAGGAATTGAAGTGATATTGTTATGGTAAAGAAATTTTTGATTCTTTGCATTCGGGGTTATCAGATATTTCTGTCTCCCCTGAAGGTCAGATATCACTGTATTTACACGCCTACGTGTTCTCAATACGCCATTGAGGCACTGGAAAAGTACGGCGTGGTGAAAGGTTTATGGTTAGCCGCGCGGAGAATATTAAGATGCCATCCGTGGGGCAGAGGCGGTTATGATCCAGTTCCGTAGCGCGAGGAGGTAATGTATTGGATTTTTTAGTTTTGACAAAAGTCGGCGGATTTTTCTTATGGAGATGGCTTGTTGAGATACTCGGCCTGATTATGGAGGTTTTGTTTCGTTTTACCAATATGTTCGGAATCATGAACATTGGTTTGTGTATTCTTCTGTTTACCATAGTATCTAAGACAATCCTGCTTCCTTTGTCCATCAAGCAGCAGAAATCCAGCAAATTGATCAACGTCATGCAGCCGGAGCTGCAGGCGATCCAGAAAAAGTACAAAGGGAAAACAGACAACGAGTCCGCCATGAAGATGAACGTGGAGACAAGAGCCGTCTATGAAAAATACGGAACTTCCATGACAGGCGGCTGTCTTCCCATGCTGATCCAGCTTCCGATCATGTTCGGCCTGTATCAGATCATTTACAAGATTCCGGCATACGTAAGCTCTGTAAGGCATTACTTCGACCTGATAACTGCCAAGCTGCCGGCAGACTACATGAATAATCCTGTTTTTCAGAGTCTGGGAGGATCCGTGACCCTGCAGAACAGAGATTTTTCCAACATGAATGTTGTGGTGGACATGCTTTACCGCCTGACAGATAAACAGTGGGACCAGCTAATCGGAGCGTTTCCGGATATCGCCAATGTAGTGACGGAAAGCGGAGAGAATGTTGTTCACGCGATCATCAGAATGCAGCAGTTTCTCGGCATGAATATTTCCTATACTCCATTGAATATAATTACCGGTTATTTTTCGGAAGGAAACGGCACGATACTTACTGTGATCACGGCTGCGCTGATTCCCATTCTTTCCGGCGTGTTCCAGTGGTACAGCACAAAGCTGATCACGGTAAATCAGCCTGCTCAGAGTGACGACAATCCCAGCGCCAGCATGATGAAATCCATGAATATCACCATGCCGCTGATGTCAGTTGTATTCTGCTTTACCTTTCCTCTGGTTATCGGTATCTACTGGGTAGCCAGCAGCCTGTATCAGGTGGTTCAGCAGATCGGCATGAACGCTTATCTGGACAAAGTGGATATCGACGAGATGATCCGCGTCAATGTGGAAAAAGCCAACAAGAAGAGAGCCAAGAAAGGCCTTCAGCCTACGAAGGTTTCCACTATTACGGAAAATCTTCAGAAGATGCAGGAATCCGAGGCCAAAGAGCAGGCGAAGATGTCTGAAAAGATTGAACGGACAAGAAAGATCGTGGAGGAATCCACTAAATATTATAATCAGGATGCCAAACCGGGAAGTCTGGCTTCAAAGGTTAATATGGTACAGAAATATAACGAGAAACAACAGAATAAAAAATAGGAGGAAAATCCATGAATTATATTACAGTGGAAGCTAAGACTCTGGACGAAGCTATCTCAAAAGCAATGATGGAACTTGGTACTTCCAGTGATAATATTGAATATGAGATCACTGAAAAGGGAAGTTCAGGTTTCCTGGGCCTGTTCGGTGGAAAGAATGTGATAATAAGGGCGCGCAAGAAGAAGGATGATGATCTGGATGAACTGTACGCCGCGGTTGTGGAAGGAAGAGATATTGTTAAGAAAGAACCGAAGAAAGAAGTAAAAAAGGAAGAAAAGAAAGAGATAAAGAAAGAACCGGAAGCCGAGGCGGCTCCCGCGAAAGCGCCGGAGCCTAAGAAGGAACCGAAGAGAGAAAACAAAAAGGAATTTAAGACTGAGTACAAGACGGAATCCAAGTATGAGGTAAAGAGCTTAAAGGGCAAGGAACTTCCGAAATCCAATAAGAATACGGAAAAGAAGGGCCCCAGAAATATCATGAAGGAGCCGAAGCCTCAGGTTCAGAAGCAGCAGCCTGTTGAGAAGGATTCTTACAAAGATGAGGAAATTCTCAGAGCCGAGAGAGAGAGGGCTGAGAAGGAGAGAAGAGAAAAGGAGAATCGCAAGCCTGTCAATGTAGAGGCATGTAAAAACGCGGCGGAGAACTTTTTAAGCCAGGTTCTGGGCGCTATGGGCATGGAAGTCGAGATCGATATGGTTTATGATGAGGAAGAGAGAGAGCTGACTGTCAATCTGTCCGGCGAAGATATGGGAATCCTTATCGGAAAGCGCGGTCAGACCCTGGATTCTCTTCAGTACCTGGTAAGTCTTGTGGTAAACAAGCAGACAGAAGGGTATCTGAGAGTGAAGCTGGACACGGAGAACTACCGTTCCCGCAGAAAGGCGACTCTGGAAGAGCTGGCCAAAAATATCGCTTTTAAGGTAAAGAGAACCAGAAAGAGCGTATCCTTAGAGCCCATGAATCCTTATGAGAGACGGATCATTCATTCCGCTCTGCAGAACAACAAATATGTAGTGACCCGCAGCGAGGGTGAAGACCCCTACAGGCATGTGGTAGTTTCTCTTAAGAGAGATTTCAAAGAGAAAGACCGCAGAGGCAGATACAACAGACACAGCGCGGACACAAACGCCGGATATGCTGAGGCGGAATCCTCACAGCCGGTTTCTGATGAGTCCGAGAACCTGAACTAAAAAATATGCCCGGGAGAGGGAACATTTCTCTCTCGGGCTATATGTTTATATGATGATGAGAACAGACACGATCGCGGCGATTGCCACAGGTCTTACGGATTCCGGAATAGGAATCGTCCGTGTCAGCGGAGATAAGGCCTTTCCGGTAATAGAAAAAATTTTTCGGAGAAAAGACGGAACTCCCATACGTTTGGAACAATCTCATACGGTACAGTATGGGTTTATTTTTGATGGAGAAGAGAAGCTGGATGAAGTTCTGGTGCTGGTGATGAAGGGTCCTCACAGTTATACGGCGGAAGATACAGTTGAGATCGACTGTCATGGAGGAATCCTGATGATGAGAAGGATTCTGGAAACAGTGTTAAAGGCCGGGGCAAGAGCCGCGGAGCCGGGAGAATTTACAAAAAGGGCTTTTCTGAACGGAAGAATTGATCTGAGCCAGGCGGAGGCGGTCATTGACGTGATCAACGCCGGAAATGATTACGCTCTGAAAAGCTCTGTCAGCCAGCTGGGAGGAAGTCTGTCGGAAAAGATAAAAAAGCTTCGAGGGGAAATTCTCTATCAGATTGCTTATATTGAATCAGCCCTGGACGACCCGGAGCATATTTCTCTTGAGGGATATGGAGATGAATTGAAGGCCGCGGTGGAGCGGATGGAGGGTGAGCTGAAACGGATGATAGATTCCGCTGAATTCGGAAGAATCGTGTCGGAGGGCGTCCGCACCGTAATCGTCGGAAAACCGAACGCAGGAAAATCCTCTTTGATGAATGTTCTTTTGGGAGAAGAGAGAGCCATTGTGACGGAAATAGCGGGCACTACGAGAGACATTCTGGAAGAACGGATCCGGATGGGAGATATCAGTCTGAATGTAGCGGACACTGCCGGAATCCGGGATTCGGAGGATGTGGTTGAACAGATTGGGGTGTCCCGCGCGAAGAGCGCTGCGGCGGAAGCTGACCTGATCGTTTACGTGGTGGACGGTTCTGTGCCCCTGGATGAGAATGACAAAGAAATCATAGATATGATCCGGGACAAAAAGGCGGTCATCCTTCTTAACAAATCAGATCTGGCCACTGTGATCGACAGCGAAGAACTGGCCGGACTTACAGGCAAAACCGTGATTTCTGTATCGGCTAAGGAAGAAACGGGACTGGAATTATTTGAAAATGAGCTGAAAAATATGTTTTATCAGGGCGAACTGGATTTCAACAACCAGGTTCTGATCACCAATGTGCGCCATAAAGAAGCCCTTGAGGACAGTCTTGAAAGCCTGGAGCTTGTGAAAAACAGTATTCTTCAAAAGCTTCCGGAGGATTTTTATTCTATTGATCTGATGAATGCTTACGCGAGGTTGGGAAGCATCATCGGCGAGGCAGTGGAAGATGACGTAGTGAATGAGATTTTCAGCAGATTTTGTACGGGGAAATAGAAGAAAATGGCAGTTTTGGAAGAATATTATGACATAATCGTAGTGGGAGCAGGTCACGCGGGATGCGAGGCGGCTCTGGCCTGCGCCCGCCTTGGCCTGGAGACGATTCTTTTTACAGTCAGTGTGGACAGCATTGCCCTTATGCCCTGCAACCCCAATGTAGGAGGAAGCTCCAAGGGGCATCTGGTAAGAGAACTGGACGCCCTGGGCGGCGAGATGGGCAAAAATATTGATAAGACCTTTATTCAGTCTAAAATGCTGAATGAATCCAAAGGGCCTGCGGTTCATTCTCTTCGCGCTCAGGCCGACAAGCAGGAATATTCCAGAGAGATGAGAAAGACCCTGGAAAATACAGACCGGCTTACGATTCGTCAGGCGGAGGTTTCCGAGATCGTAACGGAAGATTCCGTAATTTCCGGAGTTAAGACCGTATCCGGAGCGTTCTACCACGGAAAGGCGGTTGTCCTTGCCACGGGAACTTACCTGAACGCCAGATGTATCTTCGGCGATGTCAGCAATTATACAGGCCCGAATGGCCTGCAGGCGGCGAATCACCTGACGGATTCCCTGAAGTCCCATGGGATTCAGATGTTTCGGTTTAAGACGGGAACTCCGGCCAGGGTGGACAGAAGAAGTCTGGATTTCAGCAGGATGGAGGAACAGAAGGGAGACGAGACAATAGTTCCGTTCTCATTTTCCACGGACCCGGATTCCATACAAAAACCGCAGGTTTCCTGCTGGCTGACTTATACAAACGAAGAAACTCATAAGATTATTCGCGAGAACCTTGATCGTTCTCCCCTGTTTTCCGGCGCCATTGAAGGTACCGGACCAAGATATTGCCCTTCCATTGAAGATAAAGTGGTAAAATTTCCTGATAAGGACAGGCATCAGATATTTGTGGAGCCGGAAGGTTTGTATACCAATGAAATGTATCTGGCAGGAATGTCCAGTTCCCTTCCCGAGGATGTTCAGCACGCGATGTACAAGACAGTGCCCGGACTGGAAAATGTAAAGATTGTCCGCAACGCTTACGCCATCGAATATGACTGCATCAATTCTCTTCAATTGAAGCCTACGCTGGAGTTTAAGAAAATAAAAGGTCTTTTCAGCGGAGGTCAGTTTAATGGCAGTTCCGGTTATGAGGAAGCGGCAGTTCAGGGATTTATGGCAGGCGTCAACGCCGCTATGTCGGTTCTGGGGAGAGATCCCTATGTGCTGGACAGGTCTCAGGCTTACATCGGCGTACTGATCGACGATCTGGTGACAAAGGAGAACCATGAGCCTTACCGGATGATGACGTCCCGGGCGGAATACCGTCTTCTGCTCCGCCAGGATAACGCGGATCTGAGACTCAGACAGATTGGTTATGAGATTGGCCTGGTCAGCGAGAAAGATTATCAGAAAACTCTTCAGAAGAAACAGGATATCGAAGCAGAGATAAAGCGCCTGGAGCATACCACGGTAGGAGTGCATCCCCAGGTTCAGGAGTTTCTGGAAAAACATCAAAGTACACCCTTAAAGAGCGGAACAACCTTATCGGAGCTTATCAAAAGACCGGAGTTGGATTATTTTATGTTAACGGAACTTGATTCGGAAAGACCGGATTTATCGAAAGAAGCGGCTGAACAAGTTAACATAAATGTTAAGTACGAGGGATACATCCGCCGCCAGAAGCAGCAGGTTGAGCAGTTTAAAAAGCTGGAAAAAAAGCGGTTGGATACGGAATTTGACTACAGACAGATAAAAGGACTGAGAATTGAAGCTGTGCAGAAGCTGAATCTGTATAAACCGGTCAGCATTGGTCAGGCTTCAAGGATTTCAGGAGTATCTCCGGCAGATATTTCTGTTCTGTTGGTATATTTTGCAAAGGTAGATATAAATTCGTAGTTTTTGATCAATGATGGACATTGGCATAAATCCGGAAGGAATGGCACAGATGGACAGACAGTTTCAGGTATGGTTAAAGAATGGTCTGAGTGAATTGGCATTGGATTTGTCCGAGGAACAGTCGGAACAGTTTTATCAATATTATGAGATGCTGACCGAGTGGAATAAAGTGATGAATCTGACGGCGATTACTGAGATGGAACAGGTGGTATTCAAGCATTTTATTGACAGTTTGTCTTTGGTGAAGGGATTGCCTGAGCTGAAAGAATGTTTTAGCGGCAGCGTGCTGGATTTGGGAACCGGGGCAGGATTTCCCGGAATCCCCTTAAAGATTGCTTTTCCTGATCTGAGAATCACACTTTTGGATTCCTTAAATAAACGGATCCGTTTTCTTGACGCGGTAATTGATAAGCTGAATCTATCCCATATAACGGCTATACACGGACGCGCGGAAGATCTGGGCAAGGATGCTAAGTACAGAGAACAGTATGATATCTGCGTGTCCCGCGCTGTGGCGAACCTTTCCACCCTGTCTGAATATTGTTTGCCCTTTGTCAGAGTAAACGGATGTTTTGTCTCCTACAAATCTGGTGCAATTCAGGGCGAACTGGAACAGTCTAAAAACGCTGTTCGGATACTGGGCGGTAAAATTGAAAATGTAGTCACTTTTCAATTGCCTTGTTCTGATGCCGGCCGCAGTTTGATTAAAATAAGGAAGATTCAGCAAACCTACAGGAAGTATCCCCGCAAGGCTGGATTGCCCGGAAAAGAGCCTATAAAATAAAAATGTTTCACGTGAAACATTTCCTAAAAAGAAGATTATAAATCCATAGGAAAATCTGATGAAGTATGATATACTGGAGACACAGCTAGAAAGGATTTATTATGGGTAGGATAATAGCGATTGCAAATCAAAAAGGCGGCGTAGGTAAGACAACAACGGCCGTTAATTTATCTGCCTGTCTGGCGGAAGCGGGACAGAAGGTACTTCTGGTGGATTTTGATCCGCAGGGGAATGCTACCAGCGGAATAGGTCTGGAGAAAGATGATTTGGATAAAACGGTATATGAGCTTATTATCGGCGAGTATACTATGGAGGAATGTCTGGAAAGAGAAGTTCTTGACAACTTGGATTTGCTGGCGTCCAATATGGATCTGGCAGGCGCGGAGATAGAGTTACTGGAAATAGAAAATAGAGAATCCGTTTTAAAAAATCAGCTGGACCAGATAAAAAAATATTACGATTATATTATTATTGACTGCCCGCCGTCACTTAGTCTTCTTACGGTCAACGCGATGGTTGCCGCTGATACGGTATTGGTACCAATACAATGTGAATATTACGCGTTGGAAGGATTGACCCAGGTTATGGATACGGTGAATCTTGTCCGCAGGAAACTGAATCCGAAGCTGGAGATGGAAGGCGTAGTATTTACTATGTATGACGCCAGAACAAATCTTTCGCTGCAGGTAGTGGAAAATGTAAAAAGCAATCTGAATCAAAATATTTATAAAACAATTATTCCAAGAAATGTTCGCCTGGCTGAAGCACCAAGCCATGGTATGCCTATTAATCTATATGATACAAGATCCGCAGGAGCAGAAAGTTATCGTCTGCTGGCTGCAGAAGTCATAAGCAGAGGAGAAGAAATATAATGGCTAAGAAAAATGCTTTGGGTAGAGGACTAGGGAAAGGCAGAGGTGCTTTTTTCGGAGACGAAGGAGTAAGTATTCAGTCCGCAAAACAATCGGAAAATGTTTCACGTGAAACATTTTCCGGTGAGAATCAAGATTATCATGCCGGTACAGAGTACATGATGAAGCTTTCCATGATTGAACCTAACAGGGAGCAGCCAAGGAAGGATTTTAATCAGGAGCAGATTCAGGAACTGGCGGATTCCATCAAAAAATACGGAGTGCTTCAGCCGTTGTTGGTTCAAAAAAAAGAAGACCACTATGAGATCATCGCCGGAGAGCGCCGCTGGAGAGCGGCAAAAGAAGCCGGTGTGAAAGAAATTCCTGTAGTTATTCGGGAATATACAAAACAGCAGGCAATGGAGATCGCTCTTATTGAGAATATCCAGAGAGAAGATCTGAATCCGGTAGAAGAAGCCCGGGCCTACCAGAAATTGATAGATGAATTTGATCTGACGCAGGAAGAAATCGCGGAGCGGGTATCCAAAAACCGCGCCACGATCACCAACAGCCTTCGCCTTCTTAAACTGGACAAGCGTGTTTTGGAGATGCTGGTTCAAAACCAGTTGTCAGGAGGACATGCCAGAGCGCTTCTTTCCCTGGATGACGGAGAAACACAGTATCAGACTGCGCTGAAAGTCATTGACGGAAAATTGAGCGTAAGAGAAGTAGAAAAGCTGGTAAAGCTTTTAGGCAAGCCCAAAAAGCCGAAAAAAGCAAAGGAGGAAGACAAAGACCTTTCTTTTGTCTACAAAGATCTGGAAGAGCGGATGAAACAGGCTGTCGGAACAAAAGTGACGATCAACCGGCGGGACAACAGCAAGGGAAAGGTAGAAATCGAGTATTATTCTCAGTCTGAACTGGAAAGGATTGTAGAGTTATTCGAGTCTTTGCAATAAATAACTAAAGAGAGGTACTGATTATGGAGAACAGCATGCTGGCCAGCTGGCCCATAGATCCGGCAATCGTGATCCTAACATTGGCAGTATTTACGCTGCTTCTGCTTGTAACAACCATCGTCTGTATTCTGCAGACAAACAAAATATATCGGAAGTATGACAGATTTATGCGCGGAAGAGACGCCGAGTCTATGGAAGATATTATTATGAGTATTGTAGAGGAAAACAGAGAAATCCGGGCCCAGGACAGAACGACCAAAGACGCCATCAAAATTCTTTCCAAAAGCGTTAAGGGTTCTTTCCAGAAATTCGGGATGGTCAAATACAACGCCTTTAAGGGAATGGGAGGAAATTTAAGCTTTGCCTTCGCTATGCTGGACATGAATAATACAGGTTTCATCCTGAACTCGGTTCACAGCCGTGAAGGCTGCTATTTGTACATTAAAGATGTAGTAAACGGCGAGGCGGAAATTACTCTCGGCAATGAAGAAAAAGAGGCTCTGGAACAGGCTCTTGGCTACTAAAATATTTGTTGACGTTAATATGCTGACTTGCTATAATGTTGTAAGCTATTTATTATTATATAAGCTATTTATTAAAGGAGGAGTTGCAAGATGTCTTATGTAGATGAAATCTACGCAAAGGTAGTGGAGCAGAATCCCGGCGAGCCTGAGTTTCATCAGGCTGTGAAGGAAGTATTAGACTCCCTGAGACTGGTCATTGAGGCCAACGAAGAAAAGTACAGAAAGGTAGCGCTTCTTGAAAGGCTGGTTGAGCCGGAGAGAATCATTTCATTCCGTGTTCCGTGGGTGGACGATAATGGGCAGGTCCAGGTGAACAAGGGATACCGTATCCAGTTCAACAGCGCTATTGGTCCTTACAAGGGCGGACTTCGTTTGCATCCGTCTGTAAATCAGAGCATTCTGAAATTCCTGGGCTTTGAGCAGGTATTCAAGAACTCCCTGACCGGCCTTCCTATCGGCGGCGGCAAGGGCGGTTCCGACTTTGATCCCAAGGGCAAATCCGACCGTGAAGTGATGGCCTTCTGCCAGAGCTTTATGACTGAGCTTTCCAAGTATATCGGCGCAGACCAGGATGTTCCCGCAGGCGACATCGGCGTAGGCGGAAGAGAGATCGGCTATCTGTATGGCCAGTATAAGAGAATTACCGGACTTTATGAGGGTGTTCTGACCGGAAAGGGTCTTACCTACGGAGGTTCTCTGGTTCGTACACAGGCTACCGGCTACGGTCTGGTCTACATTGTTGACGAGATGTTAAAGCATCACGGCAAAGAGCTGGCGGGAAAGACGGTTATCGTATCCGGTTCCGGCAACGTAGCTATCTACGCGACAGAGAAGGCCCAGCAGCTGGGTGCCAAGGTGGTTGCCCTCAGTGATTCCAACGGTTATGTATATGACAGGGACGGAATCAAGTTGGATATCGTTAAGGAAATTAAGGAAGTTCGCCGCGGCCGCATCAAAGAGTACGCGGAGGCAGTTCCGACCGCCGTATATACCGAGGGCAAGGGAATCTGGACGATTCCGTGCGATGTTGCTCTTCCCTGCGCGACTCAGAACGAGCTGAATCTGGACGACGCGAAGGCGCTGAAGGCCAACGGATGCTTCGCAGTGGCAGAGGGCGCGAATATGCCTTCCACCAGAGAAGCAACCGATTTCTTCCTGGAGAACGGAATGCTGTTTATGCCGGGCAAGGCAGCCAATGCCGGCGGCGTAGCTACCTCCGCTCTTGAGATGAGCCAGAACAGCCAGAGACTTTCCTGGACCTTTGAAGAGGTTGACGCAAAACTGAAAGACATTATGGTAAATATCTATGCCAAGGCTGCCGACGCCGCGGAGCGTTACGGAGTACCGGGCAACTATGTGGCTGGCGCCAACATTGCCGGATTTGAGAAGGTTGTAGATGCCATGATGGCACAGGGGATTGTCTGATTAAGAGGTTTTAAATGCATAAATTTCTGCGCGCTGTGGGATTCAGCATGTATCAAAAAAAACATGATATTGAAGCATTGCTCGCGGAGCTTATCAGTGATGCCGCGCCTGCACAGATTCGTAAGCTGCAGCTTGACTCAGAGACGAATTTGTGCCAGGTGCGCACAGAACTGGCTCCTGATATGGGCATTGACATTTTCGGAGAGATGGACGCTCTGGGCAACATAAAGCCTGAGTATTATCTGCCCTATTTAGTGAGCCATGAATTGTCCTCTGAGGCAGACTGCTCGATTCAGCGGCATACGGAAAAAGAGACCTACGCCGGATTGCTGGATGAAAGCAGAGTCGGGATTTCGCTGATTTTTTATCTGGAAAATGTTCTGGAATACAGGAAAAGAAGTCTTGCCAGAGAGAACACAGACACAAGTTATGTAAACTTATCGGCTCTTTCTGTGAAAGGGAAGATCCTTCTCCCGGTCAAGAAGAGCGCCAAGCAGGTGGAGAAAGCCAGGGTAGCATCCAGAGAACGAAGTAATCTCATGGAGGCTGCGAAAAAGGGCGATGAAGATGCCATGGAAACTCTGACGATCGAGGACATCGATCTGTATTCTCAGATTTCCCGAAGAGTTATGAAGGAGGATATCTATTCCATTATCGATTCCTGCTTTATGCCCTGCGGTATCGAATGCGACCAGTACGCTATTATCGGTGATATCATCCACATGGATCTGGTAAATAACCGGATGACCGGCGAGAGCATCTACAATCTGAAGATTGACTGCAACGACATGATCTTCCACGTAGCCATTAACCAGAGAGATCTGATGGGAGAGCCGGAGGTCGGCCGCCGTTTCAAGGGTCAGATCTGGATGATGGGAACAGTTAAATTTCGGTCTTGACGAATAGCCAGATTTTGATATAATAGTGAGTGCGGTAAATGAGACAACTTGTACAGCTTGAATTAAAAACCGCAAGAAACGTCTGCGTAGCTCAGTTGGATAGAGCGACCGCCTCCTAAGAGAACCAAGAGCGTTCGCCTTTTTACGGGGGCCTCCCAAAAATTTAATAAATGTCTGCGTAGCTCAGTTGGATAGAGCGACCGCCTCCTAAGAGAACCAAGAGCGTTCGCCTTTTTACGTCTGCGCACCTTTCAATTTCATATACGTCTGCGTAGCTCAGTTGGATAGAGCGACCGCCTCCTAAGCGGTAGGTCGGGTGTTCGAGTCACCTCGCGGACGCCAGCAAACACGCCGAAAGCCTTGAAAAATCGAGGTTTTCGGCTTTCTTTATTTTCCGCCGTTCCTCCGAATTTGCTAATAAACGAAGCACCCTCTTAAAATTATTAGCAAATTGCTAATAAAGGTGATAGGTCTGGGGGCTGTCTGCCGGACTGTTTTTTTGCTAATAAAACCGAGGTTCAAAGGGGCTTATTTCTGAAATTCTCAGGGCGTTTGCTAATAGCCCCTTTTTGCCTTCCCGGTGTCCTGCTAATAAATTTAAGCCCTGTTAGCAGACTGGATGGACTGGAGAACCTGGGCGAGCAGCTCCGGATTGCTTGTAAGGAGCGTTGCCAGCGCGGATGCGTCGATTACTGGCGTAGCGGGCGCGGGCTGTTCCACAGGCTTCGGGGCGTCCAGATTGCCGGCAGTCTGGTAAAATTGTTTTTCCATCTCTGCGGCCAGCGTCCGTCTGTCCTCGTCCAAAATGTGGGCGTATCTCTTTGTTACCATGTCCGGGGTACTCCATCCGCCGTCTCCCTGGACAGCCTTCAGATCGCCGCCGGACAGCCGCAGCTTCACGCCGGCGCTGGTGTGGCGGATGCTGTGGAACACGATTTCCTCCGGGTTGATACCCGGCTCGCCCATCGCCTCCAGGATTTCCTTAAACCGTTTGTTGAGATGTTCGGTCATAATGGGCCTGCCATTTGCCTGGCAGATAATGAGGTCATAGTCCATGTAACCGTCGTTCCCCAGCTCCAGCTTGAGCCTGTCCTGCATCTGGCGTAAGACCTTCAGTTTTTGGAGTACAGTCTCCGGGATATAGACGTTGCGGATACTGCCCTCGGTCTTGGGCTGCTTCAGGACGATAACCGTCCTTGTACCGGGATACAGGTTCGGAAAACGGTACATGATGTCCATCTTGGATAGAGAATCAGCCAGCTTCTTGTCCACGCGGTCAATGACACGATCCATATAGAGCATCTGATCGGACAGCCTCGACCACTGAGCGCCTCCCACCTCACCGCCCCTCATACTGCAAGCAAAGGCCAGATGAATGGCACAGTGCATAAGGTAGTAGTCGTAGATGTCCGGCCGGTCGGTAAACTCCATCACCTTGTAGAGCTGCTCCGGGGTTAAGGCGGCGCGTTTCTTTTCCTTGTGTTCCGGGAGGGTCGCATTAAGAAAAGGATTCTTAGCGATATATTCCCATTTCACAGCCTGGTTGAACGCGCACCGCAGAACCTTATGAATGTCGTGGATCGTGGAAGGAGTGATCCGTTCCCGTTTGGGCTTGCCCTGATTTGTGACGGGTTCCGCCTTAAACAGCAGGAAGTGGTAATAGTCATCGACGGTTTTGGTTCGGATGCTGCGGAGCATTTTGTCTCCCAGGTAAGGGTAAACATAGTTCTCAATCAATCCGACATTCCCATCGTATGTAGATGCCACCCAGCGTTTCTCCCCATATTTCTTGATAAACTCATGGAGAAAGTCGTTGACCGTAAGATCGCTCTTTTCCACATGGACATTCTGAGCCATCTCATATTCCAGTTGAGCCTTCCTTGATCTTGCTGCATTATAACTCAGGCCGGATTCCCAAACCTGATGCTTGTTCTTGCCTTCTCCTTCGTAATAAACGATAGAGTAGGTTTTTCCTCTTTTGACGATTGATGCCATATTATTTTCCTCCGATCTGATCGAAATTGTCTAACCAAAAATCGAAAGAAGCCTTTGAAATCCGCAGGACGCGGCCCACATGGATTACTTTGAACAGATTGGAATTACACAGCTCATAGGCTTTCCGTCTGCTGATGCCGAGAATTTCTCTGACCTCGTCTACGGAATAAGTCCTCTTTCCTGGGTTGATAGTGGTTTCATGTCCGATTGCAAAGACCTCCTTTCGCCGCAATCGGATTGGATCGGGTGCATCAATGTCGTTTCATACAATGCGACTTTATTATAACTGGATCATATCCCCGAAGCAATCTTGCGGCAGATTAAAATGGATAGGGCAAAAATTCATAGAATGGCATTATCGTCATAATGGCATCGGTGATTGGAAATTTAGCCTATACATGATGATAGTTACTTAAAAAAGGACAGCCATACCAGTCAGATCAGGCTCGCATAACATAGCGAAATGGTTTTGGCATGGCTGTCCTGTGGTTTTGTTACGATTTTTTCCAGAGACTTCAGACGGGCGGCGGCATACCAGCCCTCATGGGAATCTCACCCCGTCCCATACTTGTGGGTGCGCCGTACTCATTGGGTGTGACGGTTTTATCTCGCTC
>CANQSK010000019.1 GCA_947626475.1 uncultured Lachnospiraceae bacterium | reverse complement strand
CGCATCTTCATACTCCTTTGGCACAGCCTCCAAAGCTGTAATCGACACATTGATAATCGAGGGCAGGATCATAATTGAGAGCACAATGATTGCCGCTAAAAGGCTTGCTCCGTCCGGGATATGGAAAAGACCTCGGATGCCGGGAACCAGCACCATCATTCCCACAAGACCATAGACAACAGACGGGATACCGGCCAAAAGACTGACTGCGCCTGTCAGAGCCGTCCTGATTTTTGCAGGGGCGAGTTTTGCCAGGTAGACCGAGGTTAAAAATCCAATCGGTACGCCAATCAGAATTGCGCCCGCCGTTCCGTAAATGCTTGTCAGAATAAACGGCAGTATCCCATAGGACGGTTCCTTTGCGGTAGATGCCCACTCCTTTCCGAAAAGGAAATTCCAAAGCCCGATTTTCTGTATCGCCGGTATGCCCGAAATGATAAGGTATACCGTTATGAGTAGTACGCAGCCAACCGTTATCAGGCCGAGGATCAGAAATATACCGTGAATGAAATTCTCAAATGCCTTTTGCTTTTTCATTCTTGCACTCCTTACTTTCGGAAAGACCGGTGGTGATTGAACGCCACCGGTCAATGCTCCTTTATTTTACGGGTACTGCGCCAGCCTGCGAGATAAACGGGGCTGCCTCGTCTGATGTCACAAAGTCAAAGAATTTCTGCGCCGCATCGGAAAGCTCCACGCCGTCCTTTGTTACCAGCACGAATGGACGCTGAATAACATAGCTGCCATCTTTGACTGTCGCTTCACTGGGCGAAACACCGCCTACGGAAAGAGCCTTTATCTGATCGCTGACAGCGGCGAGAGAGGCATACCCGATTGCGTCCGGGTTCTGGGAAACGGTGGTAATCACATCGCCGGTCGATGTAAGCTCCTGACGGTACTTGCAGGCGTCCTCCGTACCCGTGATGGATTCAAAACCGTCTCTTGTTCCGCTGCCTGCTTCACGCCCGATCACAACGATCTCGGCATCATTTCCGCCGATCTCAGACCAGTTTGTAATTTCCCCTGTATAGATTTTGGCAATCGTCTCTATATCGAGGTCGCTTACTTCGTTTTTCGGATTCACAATGACGGCAATTCCGTCACCCGCAAGAACGGTTTCCGAAAGACCGTCTGCCTTTTCTTCTTCTTTCAGGCTGCGGCTGGAAAGGCCAATATCGCAGCGCCCTTCCTTGACGGCCTGAATCCCGGAGCCGGAACCGGTGGGATTGTAAGTGAAGGTCATGCCGCTGTACTTTTCCTGAAATGCTTCTCCCAGAACGCCGATCACTTCCTCCATGGAGGTAGAGCCGTCGGTGGAAACTGTTCCTCCCTTTTGCTGCGCCTGGCAGCCTGCAAGCGCCGATACCGTGAGGGCAGCGGCGAGGGCTAATGTCAAAATTTTCTTCATTTTAGAATTCTCCTTTGCGTTTGTTTCCCTTTTGGGTACAGCTATATGATAGCTTCGCAAAATCAAATCCGTTATCTGCTTCATGTAAAATGGATGTAAAGTTCACCTGCGTTTTAATCTGAGAATTATTTACCCTCACTATTTGGCACTAACGAGAATGACCGTTATCTGGCGGCAGCATAAAAAACTGCCACCAGACAAAGCTGATGGCAGAAAACATTTAATTTTTTTAATTGTCTGCTTGACGGAGAGCTGTTCAGCGCATATCGGTCTGATGAATTTTGGGACACTCTCATAATTTGCAGCCGTAAACCGGCGTATCCTACTCAACGACGCGGAAGACTTCCTGAGTTTTCGTGCCGTGGGCTACGGCCTCGCTGTGGTCGGCGTAATAGATGTCAATCTTATTGCCGCCCACGTCGCTTCCGATGTCTTCCACCGTGTAGACGATGCCGTCGATCATCAGCTTGGTTCCGAGGGGGAACAGGTTGATGTCGGCCGCTATGGTGTGGTTGGCCTGGGGTACCGTCCCGCTGTAAGTAAGGCCGGAACCGCCGCTGCACAGCTCACAGTTGCAGTAGCCGGTGGTGGTGAACATGCCCAAAGACTCGCCCTGCTCCCCGCCGGCGCCGGAAGAATCATCTGAATCATCCGTATCCAGGGAGGGATCATAGCCGGGGCCAAGGGCAATCTTGTCCGCGGGAATCTTTTTTTTGCCCGTCTTGGTTTCGTCTGTTGTCTTAGTTGCCGTCTCGGCTGCCTTATCCGTTGCTTTAGTTGTCGTTTCAGCTGTCTTAGCCGTAGTTTTGGTTGTCGCTTCAGCTGCTTTAGCCGCGGTTTTAGCTATTAGCTCGTCTGTTGATGTACTGTCTGAAGGCAGACGGTCCGCGGCCTGCACAACGCCGCCAGCAGATCTGTTGTAAGTGATGACTCCCCGAAGGGGAACCTTCCGGTCTCCGGATATCGCGTAGGCTGTGATGACCAGCTCGTCATCGGAGAAATCGGACCAGTTGATGCCGCAGGAAAAGCCATGGTCTCCGTCACCGATAAAATCTTCTATATCCGCCCGGTATCCGTCCGCTGTAACCTTCCAGGCCCATTCCGCCTTGTCGGCGTCTGCGGGAGCTGCCTCGATGATGACGTCTACAGCCTGTCCCTCGTCTTCCGTGTCGCAGGCCCACCCGACGATGGCTGCCGGGTTCGCTCCGTCCAGATGGCCGTCGATGGCTGCCAGGGAAACAAAGGAGGACATCAGACACAGTCCCAGGGCGGCAGGAACGACAGCACAGAATTTCATTGCAGAAAACTTCATAAAATACACTCCTTGCTTTTCTTTTCACTTGTCATTTACAATTATATTACAAAACTGTTAAAAGTCAATATATGCAAGAAAAGTGTAATTCAGGCTTAAGAGTTCTTTAATTTTTTAATGTATTCTGTGGGCGAAAAATAAGAAGCGGCAAAAATTTTCAGAAATGGTATTGACAAATGGTGGGTAAAGTAATATATTAGGAACAGATGAAGTTAGCACTCGAAGATGACGAGTGCTAACAACATGAAAAAGCGGAAAGGAGCAGAGCCATGGAACTGGATGAGCGGAAGGTCACGATACTGAAAGCGATCATCAAGAACTATATGGAGACCGGGGAGCCGGTCGGCTCCAGAACCATCTCCAAGTATGTGGAGTCCAGATGGAGTTCTGCCACCATCCGCAATGAGATGTCTGACCTGGAGGAGATGGGCTATATCATACAGCCTCATACTTCTGCAGGCCGGATACCGTCGGATAAGGGCTACCGTTTTTATGTAGACCAGATCATGCAGGAAAAGGACAATGAGGTGGCCGAGATTCAGGAGCTGATGATCCAGCGGGTGGACCGGCTGGAATCGGTTCTGAAGAAGCTGGCGAAGCTTCTGGCCAGGGACACCAACTACGCGGCCCTCATAAGCGGTCCCCGCTACCATGAGAACAAGCTGAAGTTCATTCAGCTTTCCCGGGTGGATAAGGGTAAGCTGCTGATCGTCACGGTGCTGGAGGGGAACCTGATCAAGAACACCATCGCCAGCATCCAGGAAGAGATCAGCGACGAGGAGCTGCTGAATCTGAATATCCTGCTGAACAGCAATTTAAACGGCCTTACCATTGAAGAGATTAATCTGGCAGTCATCAGCCGTATGAAAGAGCAGGCGGGAGCCCACGGAGGACTGGTGGACCTGGTTCTGAACCAGGTGGCGGAGGTCATCCGGGCCGACGCGGAGGACCTTCAGATCTACACCAGCGGAGCGACCAACATTTTCAAATATCCGGAGCTGAGCGACAACCAGAAGGCCAGCGAGCTTCTGAGTACCCTGGAGCACACGGAGACCCTGAAGGAGCTGGTGGGCGGCGCTTCCTCCGAGGAGCAGCCCGGAACCGGGATTCAGGTATATATCGGCGAGGAATCGCCGGTGGAGGCAATGAGGGACTGCAGCGTGATTACCGCCAATTATGAGCTGGGCGAGGGGATCCGGGGCACCATCGGGATCATAGGTCCCAAGCGGATGGATTACGAGAAGGTGCTCAAGACTCTGCGGACGCTGATGACCCAGCTTGACGCAACCTTTAAAAATGAAGAAAGGTAGATGAAACGTGGACAAAGAGCAAGAGACAGCATTTGAGGAGCAGGCAGTGAATCAGCCGGAACCGGAGCAGCCGGAGGCCTGTGAGGCCGCACGGACGGAGGAAGAGCAGAAAAAGGATGCACAGGCCGCCCCGAGGGCAGAGGAGCAGGGTCCGGAGGAGGGACAGCCGGAGGAGACAGCGTCTGAGGCCGGGGAGGCCGGAGAACAGCCGGACGGGGCCGGAGCAGAGGAAGCAGAGGAGGAACAGCCGGGAGAGACAGCCGGTGGGGAGACCTCCGACGGCAAGTGGAATTTCTTCGGCAGGAAGAAGAAGGACCCCAGAGATGAACAGATAGAGGAACTGACCGACCGTCTTCGCAGAACCATGGCGGAGTTTGATAATTTCCGGAAGCGGACGGAGAAAGAGAAATCGGCCATGTTCGAGATCGGGGCCAAGGATATCATAGAGCGGATCCTGCCGGTGATCGACAATTTTGAGAGAGGCTTATCCTCGATGCCGGAGGAAGTGAAGGGAACGCCCTTCGCCAGCGGCATGGAGATGATATATAAGCAGCTTCTGAAGAATCTGGAGGATGCGGGTGTGAAGCCGATCGAGGCGGCAGGCCAGCCCTTCGATCCCAATTTCCACAACGCGGTGATGCATGTGGAGGATGAGAACCTGGGTGAGAATGTGGTGGCCCAGGAGCTTCAGAAGGGCTACATGTACCGGGACAGCGTAGTAAGGCACAGCATGGTGCAGGTAGCGAACTGACCGTGAGCACTAAGCGGGCATTTAAAAAGAGATTTAGAAAATGATGATATAGGAGGACATTGCAATGAGCAAGATTATAGGTATCGATTTAGGAACAACCAACAGCTGCGTAGCAGTTATGGAAGGCGGCAAACCCACTGTTATCGCCAACGCGGAGGGAGTCCGCACGACTCCGTCTATCGTGGCATTTACCAAGACCGGAGAGCGTCTCATCGGCGAGCCGGCAAAGCGTCAGGCAGTAACCAACGCTGACAAGACCATTTCCTCTATTAAGAGACATATGGGAACTGACTATAAAGTAGATATTGACGGCAAGAAGTATACTCCTCAGGAGATTTCCGCCATGATCCTGCAGAAGCTGAAAGCGGACGCGGAAAGCTATCTGGGCGAGACGGTGACCGAGGCGGTCATTACGGTTCCCGCGTATTTCAACGACGCTCAGCGTCAGGCGACCAAGGACGCAGGCAGGATCGCCGGTCTGGATGTGAAGCGTATCATCAACGAGCCCACTGCCGCGGCTCTGGCTTACGGCCTGGACAATGAGAAAGAGCAGAAGATCATGGTGTACGACCTGGGCGGCGGCACATTCGATGTGTCCATCATTGAGATCGGCGACGGCGTGATCGAGGTTCTGTCCACCAACGGCGACACCCATCTGGGCGGCGACGATTTTGATAACCGTGTGACCCAGTGGATGATCGATGAGTTCAAAAAAGCTGAGGGCGTAGACCTGTCCAACGACAAGATGGCCCTTCAGAGACTGAAGGAAGCGGCTGAGAAGGCCAAGAAGGAGCTTTCCACCGCGACTACCACCAACATTAACCTGCCCTTTATCACGGCTACCAGCGAGGGCCCCAAGCATCTGGACATGAACCTGACCAGAGCCAAATTTGACGAGCTGACCCATGACCTGATCGAGAAGACGGCCGTTCCGGTTCAGAACGCTCTCCGCGATGCCGGCATTACCGCATCCGAGCTGGGCAAGGTTCTGCTGGTAGGCGGCTCCACTCGTATGATCGCGGCTCAGGATAAGGTGAAACAGCTGACCGGACATGAGCCCAGCAAGAGCCTGAATCCGGATGAGTGCGTGGCCATCGGCGCGGCGATCCAGGGCGGCAAGCTGGCGGGCGACGCCGGCGCCGGAGATATCCTGCTTCTGGATGTAACTCCGCTGTCTCTGTCCATCGAGACCATGGGCGGCGTAGCTACCAGGCTGATCGAGAGGAACACCACGATTCCTACCAAGAAGAGCCAGATCTTCTCCACCGCTGCCGACAACCAGACAGCCGTTGACATTCACGTAGTACAGGGCGAGAGACAGTTTGCCCGCGACAATAAGACTCTGGGCCAGTTCCGTCTGGATGGGATTCCGCCCGCAAGGAGAGGCGTTCCCCAGATCGAGGTTACATTCGATATCGACGCCAATGGTATTGTAAATGTATCCGCCAAGGATCTGGGAACCGGCAAGGAGCAGCACATCACCATTACTTCCGGCTCCAACATGTCCGATTCCGACATTGAGAAGGCCGTGAAGGAAGCTGCCGAGTACGAAGCTCAGGATAAGAAGAGGAAAGAGGCGATTGACGCCAGAAATGAGGCGGACTCCATCGTGTTCCAGACCGAGAAGGCTCTGGAGGATGTAGGCGATAAGATCGCTCCCAATGACAAGGCTGCCGTTGAGGCGGATCTGAACGCTCTGAAGGAGGCGATCAACCGTGCCCCGGTTGACCAGATGACCGACGCTCAGGTTGCCGACATCAAGGCCGGCAAGGAGAAGCTGATGGCCAGCGCCCAGGCGCTGTTCACCAAGATGTATGAGTCCATGCAGCAGCAGGGCGGCGCGGCAGGCGCAGGTCCCGACATGGGCGGAGCGCAGGCGAACGGCGGAAGCAAGCCGGACGACGATGTGATCGACGGAGATTTCCGGGAGGTATAATGAACTGCGGCGACGCAGAATGAACTACGGCAGAAAGTGTTGTACATTCCTACAACACTTTTCTGCGGTTATGAAAGGTAGAGCAACATGGCAGAAACCAAGAGAGATTATTATGAAGTTCTGGGAGTGCCCAAGGACGCGGACGAGGCGGCTCTGAAAAAGGCATACCGGACTTTGGCGAAAAAATACCATCCGGACGCCAATCCCGGCGATGCCGAAGCCGAGAAGAAATTTAAGGAGGCTTCGGAGGCCTACGCGGTTCTCAGCGACCCGGAGAAGAGAAAACAGTATGACCAGTTCGGCCATGCTGCCTTTGACGGCGGCGCGGGAGGCGGAGGTTTTGGCGGCTTCGGCGGCTTTGGCGGTTTTGACGGGGCCGATATGGGAGATATTTTCGGGGATATTTTCGGAGATATCTTCGGCGGCGGAAGAAGCAGCAGAAGCAGTTCCAGATACAACGGCCCCATGCGGGGCGCCAATGTCCAGACCAGCGTGCGGCTGACCTTTGAGGAAGCTGTGTTCGGCTGCGAGAAGGAGATTGAGATTAACTATAAAGAAGAGTGCGCGTCCTGTCACGGAACGGGAGCCAGGGCGGGCACCTCCAAGGAAACCTGCGGCAAATGCAACGGCAAGGGCAAGATCATGTATACCCAGCAGACCATGTTCGGCACCATGCAGAATGTGACCACCTGCCCGGACTGCGGAGGAAGCGGCCAGATTATCCGCGAGAAATGTCCGGACTGCCGCGGAACCGGATACATTACCAGAAGGAAGAAGCTGAAGGTTTCCATGCCTGCCGGCATTGACGACGGCATGAGCGTGCGCAGCGCGGGAGCCGGAGAGCCCGGCGTGAACGGCGGCGAGAGAGGCGACCTGCTGGTCGAAGCCGTGGTCTCCAAGCATCCCACATTTATCCGCAAGGATATGAACATATATTCTACCGTGCCGATCTCCTTCGCGAGGGCGGCGCTGGGCGGCACCATTATCATCAAGACGGTGGACGGCCAGGTGGAGTATGACGTAAAGGCCGGAACACAGACCGATACCAAGGTCCGCCTGAAGGGCAAGGGCGTGCCCTCTGTCCGCAACAGGAATATCCGCGGCGACCACTATGTGACTCTGGTAGTCCAGGTGCCGGAGCGGATGAACGAGGAGCAGCGTGAGGCCCTGCGCCGGTATGACGAGCTGATGACCGGAAAGGTAGGCCGAAACGATGACGGCGGCGGCCGGAAGAAAGGATTTTTCAAATAAAGGCGTCAGTTTCCCGAAAGTTCCTTCCGTTTCTTTCTCCGCACCCGGTTGATGTGGCGCTCAAAGTCACCGCCTGAGATCAGTTCGGCCAGAACGTACTGGACGTAGGTGGGAACCGTGCAGGAATAGAATCCCAGCTTCTGGTTGAAGACAGGGACCAGCGGAGGGGGCAGGACCATGTATCCCACACGGAGGGAGGGAGAGATGGTCCGGGAAAATGTATTCATATAGATGACATTATTGTCGGATGTGTGGGAGAACAGAGTTTCTTCCGGCTTTTTCAGAATGGAAAATTCCGACTCAAAATCATCCTCCACGATGCAGCGGCCTTTTTTGGAAGCCCAGCGCAGATATTCGTGACGCTTGGAAGCGGAGGCGGATACGCCGCTGGGGAAGCTGCGGTAGGGGGAGATGTGCAGGATATCAGCGGAGCTGGCCCAGAGAGCGGCGCTCTCAATACCGTCGCTGCCCAGGGGAAGCATTTCATACTTCACGTCAGAGGACAGGTAGACCTGCCGGATCTTTTGGTAGGAAGGGGATTCAATGGCGTAGATCCGGTCCCTTCCGAACAGCTGGACGATGAGGCTGTACAGGTACTCGGCCCCGGAACCGATGACGATCTGTTCCACCCCGGCGTTGATGCCCCGGCTTCGGGCGAGATATTGACTGATGGCGCTTCGCAGCTCCAGGCAGCCGGAGTGGGGAGAGCGCTCCAGGATGGACTCCCCGAAATCATTGATGACGCCCCGCATGGTCCTGACCAGGACGGAAAAGGGAAATTCCTGAGACGGGGCCGTCAGGCGGGGGGCAGGAGCCGTTCGCGGAAGATCTCCGTCCGGTGACGGGCTGAAGCCGTCGGTGGCGCGGAAGATGACATAGTAGCCGCTGCGCTCCCTGGGCTCCACGTAACCCTCGTCGCAGAGAAGGGCGTAGGCGTGTTCTACCGTCACTGTGCTGAGGCTCAGTTCATCGGCAATGGTTCTTTTGGAGGGAAGCTTGCCGCCGCCGGGATAGATTTCCCGGATGATATCGTCCCGAACCTGGCGGTAAAGCTGCAGATAGGCCGGAGTATGGCTGTTTTTGTCGATGATGTATTTCATCTGATACTATGGAAACCTCCTGTTTTGATTAAAATAATACAGTCAATTTAGTATACCTTATTTGTCTGCGGAAAGCAACAGGGAGGATCGCAATGAAAATAGGATTTATCGGTTTTGGAAATATGGCCCAGGCTCTTGTGGACGGGCTTCTGCTGAAGGAGGCCATAAGACCGGAAGAGATCTTTGTCTGCGCCAAAAACTGGGAAAAGCTTAAGAAAAACGCGGAAGAGAGAGGCATAAATCCCTGCAGGACCGCGGAGGAGACCGCGGAGCGGTCTGACCTGGTAGTGGTGGCGGTGAAGCCTTATCTTGTGGCGGAGGTGCTGGAGCCTGTCCGCGGGCTGCTGAGGGAGAAGACGGTAGTGTCTGTGGCGGCCGGCTTTCCCTACGACAGATACGAGGAGATCCTGCTTCCGGGTACCCATCATCTCAGCACGATTCCCAACACTCCGGTAGCGGTTGGAGAGGGCATTATCATCTGCGAGCAGCAGCATTCTCTGACGGAAGAAGAATATGGACAGTTTGAAACCCTTTTTTCCAGGATCGCGGTGATCCAGCAGGTACAGACGGCCCAGCTGAGCGTGGCGGGCAATCTGAGCGGCTGCGGTCCCGCTTTTGCGGCAATGTTTATCGAGGCCCTGGCGGACGGCGCGGTGAAGCACGGCCTTCCCCGTGAGTTATCCTACCGTCTGGCCAGCCAGATGGTAGCCGGGACCGGGAAGATGCAGCAGTTTCTGGGAACCCATCCGGGAGCCATGAAGGATGCGGTGTGTTCTCCGGGAGGCCTTACCATCAAGGGCGTGGCGGCTCTGGAGAGAGGGGGTTTTCGCGGAGCGGTCATAGACGCTATGGACGCGGTGGAAGGCGATTGAAAACAGGACGGATAAAGGCCGCCGTCCTGCCGGAATTTCCGGCGGGGCGGCGGCCTTTTTGTGTTCCTGCCTGCCAGCACTCTTTTGTACTTCAGCATCTTTGGTATATTATGGGGAATCATCTTTCGTATCTCATCGTCATTGGTACGTTAAAGTCTTTTGTACCTTACCGCGGATACGGTTTATGATTTGGTAACGTGGTTGAATGACTCGTAATGTAATGCATTTTGGATTTCGTTTTGTTTTGTGTTGCGCTTAGTGATTTGTAACGAACTGTAAACTGTATTCTGTTTTCGACATCTCATGTATAATAGGTTATCAGGTTACATCCTGTTTCCAGGGGCCGCCGGCAGGCGGGAATGTATCATCCGTTCACTTACATAATGCGCGGCGTGTTTGTTTTATCGCGCGGCGGGAAATTTTTCTGCTGACAGATTCTGGCTTGACTTTTTTCACAGAAGGCCGTACAATGATAGAGATTCCGGATTCCGAGCGGTGAGTAGGGCTTGCCGCAAGGTAGATGGAAGGCAGTCTGTATATGCGCTGACACGAGGAATGTTCCAAGTTGGAAGGCAGTAACCGGATTCGGGAGAATCCCTTTGTCAGTGCGCCCCTTTGGGGCAGCGGCAGGGAGATTCTTTTTTTGTTGTTATCTTGATGAAAAGGAGGAAGACATATGGCATTGAATCAGACGCCGGCGGCGGAGCGGATCCATATCGGGTTCTTTGGCCGCAGGAACGCGGGAAAGTCCAGTGTGATGAACGCAGTGACAGGACAGAACCTGGCGGTGGTTTCGGATGTGAAGGGAACGACTACGGACCCGGTCCAGAAGACGATGGAGCTGCTTCCCCTGGGCCCGGTGATGATGATCGATACTCCCGGAATCGACGATGAGGGAGAGCTTGGGACCCTGCGTGTGAGAAAGAGCAGGCAGGTGCTGAATAAAGTGGATCTGGCGGTGCTGGTGGTGGACGCGCTGGAGGGAATGCGTCCGGAGGACCGGGAGATGGAGGAACTGTTTCAGAAGAAGCAGGTACCCTACCTGGTGGTGTTCAATAAGGCGGACCTTCTGAAGGGCTGGAGGAATGAGCCGGAGAATGATCACATTCTCTATGTAAGCGCCCTGAATGGCACGGGAATTACGGAACTGAAGGAGCGGCTGGCTCACCTGCGCCCCTCGGGGGAGGAGAGAGATCTTCTGGAGGGACTGGTAAAGCCGGGAGATCTGGCGGTCCTGGTGACGCCCATTGACAAGGCGGCGCCCAAGGGCCGGATGATCCTGCCCCAGCAGCAGACGATCCGGGCGCTTCTGGACCACGGCTGCCTGATGATGGTCGTCCGGGAGTCGGAGCTGGCCGGCGGCCTGGCCCGGCTTAAGAAAAAGCCGGATCTGGTAGTGACAGACAGCCAGGTGTTTGAGTTTGTGTCGGCCGCGGTTCCGGAAGACGTGCGCCTGACCTCCTTTTCCATTCTGTTTGCCAGGTACAAGGGCAATCTGGCTCAGGCCGTGGAGGGGGTTCAGGCTTTGAACCGGATTGAGGACGGAGATAAGATCCTGATTTCCGAGGGCTGTACCCACCACCGCCAGTGCAACGATATCGGCACGGTAAAGCTGCCGGGATGGATCCGCAGGTACACCGGAAAAGAGCCGGAGTTCTGCTATACGTCAGGGACGGAATTTCCGGAGGATTTGACGCCCTACAGGCTGATCGTCCACTGCGGCGGCTGTATGCTGAACGAGCGGGAGATGAAGTACCGGCAGGCCTGCGCGAAGGACCAGGGGATTCCCATGACTAACTATGGTATCCTGATAGCCTACGTGAACGGCATACTGGAGAGAAGCGTAGCTCCCATACCGGAAATATCTGCACTGCTGAATCATGGAGAGTAATATGAAGCGATTTGGAAAAACTGCTGTAGGGATCTGCCTGCTGCTGGCAGTGTGGCAGCTGGCGGTGATGTCCGGGATCTGGAGCACCTATGTGCTGCCGCCTCCGGCCAAAGTGGCGTCCTCCCTGTTGGCCATGATGCGCGACGGCACTCTGTGGAAGCATATCCTTATCAGTATGCGGAGAGTGCTGATCGGGTTCGGGATCGCCTTCGGCCTTGCCCTGCTGTGCGGAATGGCCGCCAGAGGCCTGCCCAGGCTGGAGGAGTATTACGGAAGCTTTCTGGAATTTATGAGGCATGTGCCGCCCATCAGCCTCATCGCCCTGTTGATTTTGTGGTTCGGCATCGGAGAGACCTCCAAGATCATTATTATTGTGCTGGCGTCCTTCTTTCCCATGTACCTGAATATCCGCCAGGGGTTTGTATCGGCAGACAGAAAGCTTTTGGAGGTGGGTACGGTGTTCGGACTCAGCCGGTGGCAGAGATTCTGCCGGATCGTGGTTCCCTGCGCGATTCCCGATATTCTGGTGGGAATGCGGATCGGCCTGGGATACAGCTGGCGGGCGATCATCGGAGCGGAGATGATAGCGGCGGCCAGCGGTCTGGGGTATCTGATCCTGGACGCCCAGCAGATGTCCAGGTCGGACCGGGTCATTGCCGGGATTCTGACCATAGGAGTGGTGGGAGTCCTGTGCGACTGGCTGTTCCGCATCCTGATTCAGAGGTGGCAAAGGTATGGAGATTAGAAATCTGAGCAAGAGTTATCAGGTAGCCGGAAGGCGTCTGGATGTACTGAAGCATCTGAATATGAAAACGGACGACAGGGGGATCACGGTGGTCCTGGGCCGCAGCGGATGCGGAAAGACTACGCTTCTGAGGCTGATCGCCAGGCTGGAACCGGCGGATGAGGGCGAGATCCTGTGGGAAGGAAGCGGAAAGCTGGGAGTTATTTTCCAGGAGCCGCGTCTGATGCCATGGCTGACGGCGGGGGATAATATTCTCTTTGGAGCGGGGCGGAAGGAGCAGGAGAAGCAGGAGAAGCTGGAACGGCTTCTGAAGCTTACCGGTCTGGAGGGATTTGAAGATGCGTATCCCGCGCAGCTGTCCGGCGGAATGCAGCAGCGGGCGGCTCTGGCGAGAGCCCTGGCCAGTGACCCGGACTATCTTCTGATGGACGAACCCTTCGCGGCGCTGGATTATTTTACCAGAAGGCAGATGCAGAAGGAGCTGCTGGAGGTGTGGAGAAAGGAACAGAAGGGAGTGCTTTTTGTCACTCACAGCATTGAGGAGGCCCTTGCCCTGGGGACAAAGATCCTGATCCTGGACGGCGGAGTCTGCCGGAAGGAATATGACCTTACAGGTTATCCCTATCCCAGGGACCTGCTGGACGGGGACATGATCGCGATCAGAAAAGACATTATTGAACATATTGAAGAAAGAGAGGAGACAACATTATGAAAAAGACAATGACAGCATGGATTCTGGCGGCGGCCCTGGCCGGCGTGACCCTGAGCGGATGCGGAGGAAAGGCTCAGACGGAGACGTCAGCTGAGACGACAGCGGCTGCCGCGGAAACGACGGCAGAAGCTGCCGCAGAAACTGCCGCAGAGACGACGGCTGCAGAGGCTGCGGTGGAAACAGTCGCGCCGGGAGCCGGCGGAACCATAGGCGTTACCTATGTGAAATCGCCGCTGAACGTGCCTTCTATCGTGGAGAAGGACCAGAAGATTTTTGAGAAGGCCTTTGCCCCTATGGGATATGAGATCAGTTATTCAGAGCTGACTACCGGTCCGGAGCAGACGCAGGCCCTCGCTTCCGGCGATATCCAGTTCCTTTACGCCGTAGGAGCAACCTCTGTGATACTGTCTGCCTCCAACGGGGCGGATATAAAGATCATCAGCACATACAGCCGTTCGCCCGAGGCGTTCAAGCTGTTCTCAGCGGACGATGCTATCCAGTCTCCGGAGGATCTGAGAGGCAAATCCGTGGCTGGTCCCAAGGGGACGATCCTTCATGAGCTGCTGGTAGCTTATCTGGCCGGTGCCGGAATGACGGAAGATGATATTGAATTTCTGGCCATGGACATTCCCAGCTCCCAGGCGGCGCTGGCGGGAGGCAGCGTGGACGCGGCGCTTCTGGCAGGACCCACCGCTTACAATATGGAGAAGGACGGATTCCACATCGTTACGGACGGAACGGGACTGACGGAGGCCACCATCGTGGTCGCCACCAGCAGCGCCTACGCCGAGTCTCATCCGGAGGAGGTAAAGACCTTCCTGGCGGCCCAGCAGCAGGTTCTGGATTATATCGCGGACAATGAGGACGCGGCGATGGAGGCCACGGCTGTGGAAACGGAACTGACCGGGGACGCGGTGAGAGAGATGTATCCCATGTATGATTTTGATATGACGATCCGCGATTCCGATATCACCGCCATGGAAAAGACTGAGAAATTTATGCTGGAGAACGGTATGATCGAGAATGAGGTGGATATTCAGGATCTGATCCTGGAGATGGAGTAAATATCTTAACGTCTTCTTACATTTTTTGACAACCTGTTGACAGCCTTCTTTTAAAAGGTTACAATGACAACACAACCTATTTGAGGCGAAAGAAGGAGGTTACAGATGGTGGATGCGGAGAACAGAGGGGAACTGACTGCTGACAGCGGGGCTTCGGAGCCCGCTGAGACCATAGAGGGGCTGGAGGAGCAGATCGCGCGGCTGCCGGTAGGTTATATTTCCAGGAAGATGATTCACGGGAAGCTGCGCTTTTACCGTCAGTGGACGGAGAACGGCAAGATTAAGAGCCAGTATATCAAGGAGGGGCAGCTGGAGCCCCTGGAGGAGCAGATCGCCTTAAGGCGCCGGCTCCAGCAGAAGCTGAAGGAGAAGAAGAACCAGCTGACCGCGGCGTCCGGAACGGGCAGGGTACGCGCAGGTTCCGGACGCGGCCCGGGCAGATTTGCCGGATATACCACGAACGTGGTGACAGGCGAGGCGTTGTGGGCCATGACTCAGAATATCCGCTGCGATTCTGCCCGCCTGTGCTACGAAAAGCTGATGGATTATCTGAGGGGGGAAGGCGGCGATAGGGTCTGCCTGATCACCGGCCTGCGCCGTACCGGCAAGACCACCATGATCCGTCAGGCTCTCCGGGATATGGCGCGGCAGGACCTGGAGCGCTCGGCCTACATTAAGGTTACAGCGGCTGACAACATGGAGATTCTCACGGAGGATCTGAAAAAGCTGGCGGAAGCAGGTTACCGCTATGTGTTTATCGATGAGGTTACCCTGATGAATGATTTCATCGATGACGCCGCTTTGCTTTCTGATATTTTCGCGGTTCAGGGCATGCGGGTGGTGCTGACCGGCACGGACTCCCTGGCTTTTGTTCTGGCCCTCCGCCAGGAGCTGTACGACAGGGCGGTCACCATTTCCACCACGTTCGTTCCCTTCCGGGAGCACGCGGCCCTGCTGGGGATCGACGATATTGATCAGTATATCCGCTACGGCGGAACCCTGCGCGCCGGGGAGAAGAGCGCGGATGAGACAGGCTACAGCGTGGGAAACGCAACCTTCCGGGACGCGGAATCCACGAAAGAATATATTGAGAGCGCGGTCAGCCGTAATATCGACCGTTCTCTGGCCAGCAGCAAGGATACCAGCCAGTTCCGCGCCCTGCGCGCCCTTCAGGAATCCGGAGATCTGATGGAAGTGATCGACCGGGTTATGGAGAATATGAACCTGAGCTATCTTCTGTTAGCGCTGTCCCGCAATCCGGCGCTCCAGAACCTGCGGCTGACTGCCTGGAATCTGAAAAATGACAGAACCAGGGAGGAGCAGGCCGCCGGCATCAGCAGGGTTCATGTGGCTGAGATCAAGGAGGCGCTGGTAGCTTTGGAGCTGATCGTGGAGCTTCCCGCGGAGACGCCCCAGGCAGGCAGCGAGCCGGTGGAGCGCGTGATCTTTACGCAGCCGGGCATGCGCTACAGCCAGATTCAGACCCTTTTGAACACGCTGGTAGGCGGAGAGCGCTTCATGAGCATGAGCGAGAGGGACAAGCGGCTCCTGACGGAGAGAGCCCTGCGTGAAGTCCGGGCAAAGATGCTGGAGGAGATCGTCCTTCTGGAGACGGAGAAAGCGCTGGAGGGCCGCTATCAGGTATACAAGCTTCAGATCAACGCGGGAGTGTTCGGCATGATCGCTTACAACACAGAGGACAACAACTGCTTCATCTGCGAGCTGCACGCCGACGATAAGCTGGCTCCCGATCAGTACCGCCGTCTGGCAGACGCCGACAAGTACGCCCAGATAGCCAAGCGGTTCGGCCCCATTACCAAGCGGTTTATCCTCTGCAGCAATCCTCAGGACCAGCCTGTGGGCGATATATTGTTCTGCAGGGTGGAAGACTACCTGAAAAATCTGTGACTGACTGGAGACGGGGACATTTATGAAATGGAAGAAATACACGCTGACCACGACCACCCAGGCGGTGGACCTGGTCAGCAGCCTCTTTGACGAGATAGGCATCGAAGGAATTGAGATTGAGGACAATGTGCCTCTGACGGAAAATGAGACAAAGGGAATGTTTATCGACATTCTGCCTGAGCTTCCCCCCGACGACGGAGTCGCCAGGGTCAGCTTCTATCTGGAGGATGTATCCAGGGAGGAGGAGATCCTTAAGGCGGTGGAAGAAGGTCTTGACGAGCTCGCCCTGTTTGTGGATCTGGGGGAGCGGACCATAGTCACGTCGGAGACGGAGGACAAGGACTGGATCAACAACTGGAAGCAGTATTTTAAGCCCTTTACGGTGGATGACATCCTGATAAAGCCTACCTGGGAGGAGATACCGGAGGAGGACAGGGACAAGCTGCTGATTCAGATCGACCCGGGCACTGCCTTCGGTACCGGACAGCATGAGACGACTCAGCTCTGCATCCGGCAGCTCCGTAAATATATGACCAGCGGAGCGAAGGTCCTGGATGTGGGGACAGGAAGCGGAATCCTGGGCATCACGGCCCTGAAGCTGGGAGCGGGGGAGGTCTGGGCCACGGACTTGGATGAGAATGCCATCGCTGCCGTGAAGGAGAATCTGGAGGCCAACGGCATCGGGGAGGGTTCTTTTCATGTGGTTCAGGGCAACCTCATTGATGACAAGGTGATTAAGGACTGGGCAGGTTACCAGTGTTACGATATCGCTGTGGCCAATATTCTGGCGGATGTGATCATTCTGCTTCTGCCGGAAATCCCGCGCCATCTGAAAAAAGGCGGAATCTTCATCATGTCCGGAATCATTGATATGAATGAGGCGGCGGTGAAGGAAGCGCTGGAGGCGAACCGGGAGCTGGAGCTTCTTGAGACGGCGCGGCAGGGCGAATGGGTGTCCGTTACAGCCAGGAAAGTGTAGGTTTATGTATCATTTTTTTGTGAAAGAGGAGCAGATCTCAGCCGGCCGTGACAGCATCGCCGTCACCGGATCAGATGTGAATCATATCCGCAATGTGCTTCGCATGAAGCCCGGGGAACAGATCCTCATCAGCGGCGGGACCGCCGGAGAATATCTCTGTGAGATTCAGGAACTGGGGCAGGACGCGGTCACTGCCAGGATCATTTCAGAATATCAGGAGGGCACGGAGCTGCCCTCCAAATTGTATTTATTCCAGGGACTTCCCAAAGGCGACAAGATGGATCTGATCGTCCAGAAGGCCGTGGAGCTGGGGGTTTACCAGGTGATTCCGGTGGAGACCCGGCGCACGGTCGTGAAGCTGGATTCCAAAAAGGCAGAGGCGCGCGTCCGCCGCTGGAACGCCATTTCCGAGAGCGCCGCGAAGCAGTCAGGCCGCAGCATCATCCCGGAGGTGACTTCCGTAAAGACCTGGAAGGAGGCCCTGGCCTGGGGGGAAGAACTGGACATTTGTATGATACCCTATGAGAATGCCAGAGGAATGCTGGCCACCAGGCAGGCGGTTGAGAAGATAAAACCGGGAATGTCGGTGGGGATCCTGATCGGCCCGGAGGGCGGATTTGAGGAAAAGGAAGTTGAGGAAGCCGGCGCCGCCGGTTTTCTTCCGGTGTCGCTGGGCCGCCGGATCCTGAGGACGGAGACGGCGGGGCTTGCCCTTTTGTCGGTTCTGATGTACCATGTGGAGACGCAGGCCCGGCCGTAGCGCAGGCGGCCAAAGCAGAAGGAGGTTGTATGGAAGCATATTTTGATAATTCTGCCACTACCAGGGTATTTGACAGCGTGAGGGACGCGGTGGTTAAGACCATGACGGAGGATTACGGCAATCCGTCGGCAAAGCACACCAAGGGAGTGCAGGCGGAGAGGTATATCAGGGAGGCCAGGACCGTGATCGCCAAATCTCTGAAGGTGCAGGAAAAGGAGATTCTGTTTACCTCCGGAGGTTCGGAATCCAATAATATGGCGCTTATTGGCACCGCTCTGGCCAACCGGCGGGCGGGGAATCATATTATCAGCAGCAACATTGAGCACCCTTCTGTCTATAACCCGCTGGGTTTTCTGGAGGAGCAGGGTTTTCAGGTTACATACCTGCCGGTGGATAAACGGGGGCATATCAGCCTGGACAACCTGAGACAGGCACTTCGTCCGGAGACCATCCTGGTGTCGGTGATGTATGTGAACAATGAGGTGGGAACCGTGGAGCCGGTGGAGGAGATCAGCAGGCTTGTGAAGGAGCGAAATCCCGGGGCGCTGTTCCATGTGGACGCCATCCAGGCCTACGGCAAATATGATATCCGCCCCAGGCGACAGGGCATCGACCTTCTGAGCGTCAGCGCCCACAAGCTGCACGGGCCCAAGGGCGTCGGATTTCTCTATATCGATGAAAAGGTGAAGATCAAGCCGCTGATTTACGGCGGCGGCCAGCAGAGAGGGCTCCGCTCCGGAACTGAGAACGTGCCGGGCATAGCCGGCATGGGGGCGGCCGTGAAGGAGATGTTCACCGATCACGGAAGAAAGCTGGATTATCTGTACGAGCTGAAGGAGTATGCCTCCGGGAAGCTGTCGCGGCTGGAAGGCGTGACCCTGAACAATCCGCCCGGCCGGGAGGGGGCGCCTCAGATCATCAGCGCCAGCTTTGAGGGAGTGAAAAGCGAGGTGCTGCTCCATGCCCTGGAGGAGCGGGGAATATACGTTTCTTCCGGATCCGCCTGCTCATCCAATCATCCGGGCATCAGCGGGACCCTGAAGGGCGTGGGGGTGCGGAACGATCTGCTGGATTCCACCCTGCGGTTCAGCTTCGGGCTGTTTAACACAAAGGAAGAGATCGATTACGCGGCGGGCGTGCTGGAGGAACTGCTTCCCGCGCTCCGCAGATTCAGGAGAAAATAGGAGAAACGGGAAAATCTGGTTGCGCATCCGGCGTTTTCTCATTATAATGGTGTGACGAAGGAGTGTGAAACCATGCTGTACCAGTCGATTCTAATTAAATACGCGGAAATCGGAACCAAGGGAAAGAACCGTTTCCTTTTTGAGGACGCTCTGATAAAACAGATCTGCCATGCGCTGAGACAGGTGGACGGCAAATTTGACGTGAGTAAAGAGCATGGCCGCATTTATGTGCAGGCGCTGGGCGAGTACGATTATGAAGATACCATAGAGGCGCTGAAGAAGGTTTTCGGCATTGCCTGGATCTGTCCCATGTTCCAGGTGGAGGAGAAGGAATTTGAGGGCCTGACACGAGAAGTGCTCTCCTATCTGGAGCAGGTTTATCCTGACAGGCATATGACGTTTAAGGTGGATTCCAGAAGAGCGGACAAGAATTATCCCAGGACCTCCGAGGAGATCAACCGGGACTTGGGCGAGGCAATCCTGGAGGCGTTCCCGGAGATGAAGGTGGACGTCCATCACCCGGACATGGTGCTTCGGGTGGAGGTCCGGGCCCTGGTCAATATTTATTCGGAAATGATTCCGGGCCCCGGCGGCATGCCGGTGGGGACCAACGGGAAGGCCATGCTTCTTCTGTCCGGCGGCATCGACAGTCCGGTGGCGGGCTATATGGTGGCGAAGCGGGGAGTGAAGCTGGAGGCCGTCTATTTCCACGCGCCGCCGTACACCAGCGAGCGGGCCAAGCAGAAAGTGGTGGATCTGGCGGGGATCGTCTCCCGGTACTCCGGGCCCATCGACCTGCATGTGGTAAATTTCACGGATATTCAGCTGTATATTTATGAGAAATGTCCCCATGAGGAGCTGACCATCATCATGAGGCGGTATATGATGCGGATCGCGGAACGGATCGGCCGGGAAAGCGGGTGTCTGGCGCTGGTTACCGGCGAGAGCATCGGACAGGTGGCGTCCCAGACCGTGCAGTCCCTGGCGGCGACAAACGACGTGTGCACCATGCCTGTGTTCCGGCCTGTGATCGCTTTTGACAAACAGGAGATCGTGGATATTTCCGAGAAGATCGATACCTACGAGACGTCCATTCAGCCCTACGAGGACTGCTGCACCATCTTTGTGGCCAAGCATCCGGTAACCAAGCCAAATGTCAATATCATCCGCCGTTCCGAGGAGAATCTGGCGGAGAAGATTGACGGCATGGTGGAGGCGGCTGTGACGGGACGGGAGATCATTCACTGCGGATAACGGTAACAAAAGCAAAAGAGCCTGCCTTTTGGCAGGCTCCTGGCAATAATGTATTTACTGGATCAGATATGGGGTCAGCACGTTCATGATCTCGCTGATGACAGGCTCGGCTTCGGCATGGATGTTCAGGTCGATGGGCTTGGACAGGTCCAGACTGAAGATTCCCATGATGGATTTGGCGTCGATCACGTAGCGGCCGGACACCAGATCGAAGTCCACATCAAACTTGGTCAGATCATTGACGAATGATTTCACCTTGTCGATGGAGTTTAAAGAAATACGTACGGTCTTCATGTATGCTCCTCCTTTTTGTCGATGATGTTTCTATGGCTCATATATTACAGACAGAACCAGGAAAAGTCAATAGTGAGATTGCATGAAAAATTGCTGATAATTCAATGAATGGGAGAGAAGGAGATATGAGGAGAGCCGCCCTGCACAACCTTGGCTGCAAAGTCAACGCCTACGAGACGGAGGCCATGCAGCAGATGCTGGAGAAAGCGGGTTACCGGATCGTAGCCTTCGACCAGCCGGCCGACGTCTATGTGGTCAACACCTGTTCCGTCACCAACATCGCGGACAGAAAATCCCGGCAGATGCTCCACCGGGCGAAGAAGCTGAATCCGGAGGCGGCGGTGGTGGCCGTGGGCTGTTATGCCCAGGTGGCCGCGGATAAGCTGAGGCAGGATCCCGCCGTGGATCTGATCATCGGCACCAGTCAGAAGAGCAGTCTTCCCCAGATGCTGGAAGAATATTTTCAAAACAGGGAACAGGCGGAGCTGATCGAGGAATCCGGCCGGATTCGCCGGTACGAGGACCTTTCCATCGACAGAGTGTCGGACCATATCCGGGCGTTTATCAAGATTCAGGACGGCTGCAACCAGTTCTGCAGCTACTGTATCATCCCTTACGCCAGGGGACGCATCCGGAGCCGCAGGCCGGAGGAGATTCTCCGGGAGGCGGAGACTCTGGCGGAAGCGGGCTTTCGCGAGCTTGTGATCACAGGAATCCACATCAGCTCCTACGGGCTGGATATGGCGGAGGAAGAGAGGATTTCCCTGGCGGAGCTGATGGAGCGCCTGGATAAGATACCTGGGCTTGAGCGGCTGCGCCTGGGCTCTCTGGAGCCCCGGATCGTGACGGAGGAGTTTGCCGGACGGCTGTCCCGGCTTAAGACGGTGTGCCCTCATTTCCATCTGTCCCTTCAGAGCGGTTCCGATACGGTGCTTCGCCGGATGAACCGCCATTATACGGCGGAACAATACCGGGAGGGCTGTGCGATCCTCCGCAGGCATTTTGACCGGCCTGCCATCACCACCGATGTGATCGTGGGATTTCCGGGAGAGACGGAGGCGGAGTTTGAGGAGACGGAGCGGCTGATAAGGGAGATCGGATTTTATGAGCTTCACGTATTCCCCTATTCAAGACGGGAGGGAACCCGGGCGGCGGCAATGCCGGACCAGATCCCGGAGCCGGTGAAGAAGGAGCGCTGCGGCAGGCTTCTTGCGCTGGATGGGGAGCTGTCTTTGCGGTACCGCCGTTCGTTTCTGGGACAGGAGGCGGAGGTCCTTATGGAGGAGAAAATGGTCCTGGAAGGGGCGGAATATCTGGTGGGCCATACCCGGCAGTACGTAAAGGGAGCGGTTCCCTGGGACGAATCTCTCCGCGGGCGGCTGGTAACCGGCCGATTTGACTGTATGCTGACGGATGAAGTGGCAAAGCTTGCGTCAATAAAGGGAATGTCATAAAAATGATAGAAATTATTCATAAATATTCTCTTTACGAATGGATAAAACTGGTATAGAATAGAACTGTACAAGAAAAGGACGTGAGGACATATGGGAGATATTCACAGAACACAGCATTTTCGGGCAGTACAGGAGAATAACGTAGATGTAAGCGAGATTCTTGAGCAGGTGTATTTTGCCCTGACGGAAAAAGGATATAACCCTGTCAACCAGATAGTGGGATACATCATGTCTGGAGATCCGACTTACATTACCAGTCATAAGAACGCCAGAAGTCTTATTATGAAGGTGGAGAGGGACGAACTTCTGGAGTTGGTTTTGTCTGCGTATATCGATGAGCGGCTGAGGTGAACGTGGGAGCAGTAGGGGCCGGCATCATCCTTCGCAGCGGAGTGCGAAAGTAAAAGCAGTAATGATATACCGGAAAATACAAGGTCTGCGGAGGGGCAGGCCTAGTAGTGTGTGTGGAGTTGAGCTTTATGAGAATCATGGGCCTGGATTTCGGTACAAAGACAGTGGGCGTGGCGGTCAGCGACCCTACCGGCCTCATTGCCCGGGGGCTGGAGACGATCACCCGGCGGGAGGACAACAAGCTCAGGCAGACCTGCCGAAGGATTCAGGAAATAATTGACCGGTACCAGATTGAAACCATTATTTTAGGTTATCCTAAAAATATGGACGATACGGTCGGAGAACGTGGACGGAAGACGGAAGAGTTCGGCCAGATGCTTGAGCGGCGGACGAATCTTCCGGTGATTTTGTGGGACGAGCGGCTGACCACAGTAGCGGCGGACGAGATATTGGAAGAGAGGGGCGTGCCTGCCGGAGAGCGCAAGAAGGAGATTGACAGGATAGCGGCGGCGATCATTCTGCAGGACTATCTGAATACTCTGGAAAAGAATCGCGGAAACAGGAGCTGAGATGGAAGATGAGAGAGTGATCACTCTGGAGACCGAGGACGGCGACAGAGTGGATTTCTATGTGCTGGAGGAGACCAGGATCGGAGGGATGAATTACCTTCTGGTGACGGACTCCCCGGAGGAGGAAGACGAGGGAGACTGCTATATCCTGAAGGACCGTTCGGCGGCGGAGGATGCCCAGGCTCTCTACGAGTTCGTGGAGAATGAAGACGAGCTGGACTACCTGTTCGGCATTTTCTCCGAGCTGATCGGCGATATGGATGTGGATCTGAAGAAATAGACAAGAAGGACCGCCTATGAATCAGAATGTATTTAAACAAATGCTGAAAGAGAAGAACCTGAAGGTGACCCGGCAGCGCCAGCTGGTGCTGGAGCTGATGGGAGATCATCCCGGCGAGCATCTGACGGCGGAGGATATCTACGGGCTGGCCCGGGAGCGGGTACCGGAGATCGGCCTTGCCACCATCTATCGGACGCTGCAGGTGCTGGTGGAGCTTCAGGTTATCGACAAGATCAGTTTTGACGACGGATTTGCCCGCTACGAGCTGAGACAGGCGGCAGGTGAGGAAGGCCTTTCGCGCCACCATCACCATCATGCCATCTGCAGCCGGTGCGGCGCGGTATATTCATTTGAGGAAGACCTGCTGGACAATCTGGAGGAAAGCCTGCTGGAGAGACTGGGCTTTCTTGTGTTGGATCATGAGGTAAAATTGTTCGGATACTGCAAGTCCTGCAGGGAGCAGATGAAAGAAGAGGATTTGAACTAGAATTACGGAGGTAATGGATTGAAAAAATTGAATAAAGAATATGTGCCGGCCCCCGGGGTGAAGATCATTCCCCTGGGCGGGCTGGAGCAGATAGGGATGAACATCACGGCCATTGAGACGGAGAAGAGCATCATCGTGATCGACTGCGGCCTGGCGTTCCCAAGCGACGACATGCTGGGGATCGATCTGTGCATCCCGGATATTACGTACCTGAAGCAGAACCAGGACAAGGTGAAGGCATTTTTCATCACCCACGGACATGAGGACCATATCGGCGCGCTGCCTTACGTTCTGCGGGAGATCAATGTGCCTGTCTACGGCACCAGACTTACCATCGCGCTGATTGAGAATAAATTAAAGGAACACGATATGCTGAAGACCACCAGACGGAAGGTGGTAAAGCACGGACAGACTATCACCCTGGACGATTTCCGGGTGGAATTTATCAAGACTAATCACAGCATTGCCGACGCGTCGGCTCTGGCTGTTTTCACCCCGGCGGGGATCCTGCTCCACACGGGAGATTTTAAGATCGACTATACGCCGGTGTTCGGCGAGTCCGCGGATCTGCAGCGCTTTGCCGAGCTGGGAAAGAAAGGCGTTCTGGCTCTTATGTGCGACAGCACCAACGCGATCCGTTCCGGTTTTACGGCCTCTGAGAGAACGGTGGGCAGGACCTTTGACGGGATTTTCGCGGAGCACAGGAACAACCGGCTGATCGTGGCCACCTTTTCCTCCAACGTAGACCGGGTTCAGCAGATCATTGACTCGGCCTACAAGTACGATAGGAAAGTGGTGGTGGAGGGCCGCAGCATGGTGAACGTCATCGGCATCGCCAGCGAGCTGGGCTACATTAAGATTCCGGAGGGGACTCTGATTGATATCGACAATCTGAAGGATTATCCCGACGAGAAGACGGTGCTGATCACTACGGGAAGCCAGGGCGAGTCCATGGCGGCTCTGTCCCGGATGGCCTCCAACAGCCACCGGAAGGTGTCCATCACCCCCAACGATGTGATCATACTCAGCTCCACGCCCATTCCCGGCAACGAGAAGGCGGTCTCCAAGGTGATCAACGAGCTGTCCATCAAAGGGGCTGAGGTGATCTTCCAGGATACCCATGTGTCCGGCCATGCCTGCCAGGAGGAGATCAAGCTGATCTATTCCCTGACCCATCCCAAGTACGCCCTGCCGGTCCACGGCGAGTACCGGCATCTGATGGCCCAGAGAAATCTGGCTCAGTCCATGGGGATTCCCAAGGAGAACATTCTCCTCATGTCTTCCGGCGATGTTGTGGAAGTGTCCGAGGACAAATGCGCGATCGTGGACCATGTTCAGGCGGGAGCGATCCTGGTGGACGGTCTGGGCGTAGGCGATGTGGGGAATATCGTACTTCGGGATAGACAAAACCTGGCCCAGAATGGTATTATAATCGTAGTGCTTACGCTGGAGAAATATTCCAACCAGCTTCTTGCGGGGCCGGATATCGTGTCCCGGGGCTTTGTGTATGTGAGAGAGTCGGAGGATCTTATGGAGGAATCCAGGAAGGTGGTGGAGGAGGCTGTCACGGACTGCCTGGACCGCCGGATCAGCGACTGGGGCAAGATCAAGAATATTATCCGGGACAGCCTGAGCGATTTCCTGTGGAAGAGGATGAAGAGGAACCCCATGATCCTTCCGATCATCATGGAAGTCGGATAGTTGTGGGATGATTTGACGAGGAGGACCGGCCGGTTATGAGCGATACCACCAGGGAGATTAACAAAGTGACAAAAGCTATCATTACCGTATCCTGGAAGCTGATAGTTTACGGGGCGGCGATCCTGCTTTTGTATGAAGGCATCACCAGAGGCTACCAGTTTGGGCACAGCCTGTTCTATGATACGGCGGCGTCAGACCCGCCGGGGATCGAGATGCGTGTGACCATCGGCGAGGATAAGAGTCTGATGAATCTTGCGGCAGCCCTGGAAGAGAGCAAGCTGATCAAGAACCGGTACGCCTTCCTGATCCAGAGTATTTTCTATGGGTACGGTTATTCTGACCATCCGGTGGAGGAAGGGACCTTCCTTCTGAACAGCTCCATGACGGCGAAGGAGCTGATCATCACTCTGCGGGACGGAGTCACCGAGGAGGAGAGCGAAGCCGAAGAATGATGGCAGAACGTATCAGGGACTATCTTCTGTCTCTGGAGCCGGACTCAGGTCCTCTGCTTCAGGAGATAGAGAGAAAGGCCGGGGAACGCGGGATACCAATTATAAAACGGGAGACCGGGGCCCTTTTGAGAACCCTGGTTGCGGCAAAACAGCCTGGGGCGATTCTGGAAGTAGGAACCGCCGTAGGCTATTCTGCTATCTGGATGGCGGAAGCGGCGCCGGATAATTGTACGGTCACTACCATCGAGAAGTTCCGGCCCCGGGCGGAAGAGGCCCGGGAGAATATGGCGAGAGCCGGAATGAGCGGGCGGATACGGATTCTGGAGGGAGACGCGGGGGAGATCCTTGGAGATCTGACCGGCCTGTATGATTTTATTTTTATGGACGCGGCCAAGGGCCAGTACCTGAACTGGCTTCCCCGGCTGATGGAGCTTCTGCCTGCCGGGGGGATGCTGGTGTCCGACAATGTGCTTCAGGGCGGAACCGTGCTGGAATCCCGTTTCGCCGTGGAGCGGAGGGACAGGACCATTCACGCCCGGATGCGGGAATATCTGTGGACACTCAAACATAGGGAAGAACTGGAGACAGCCATTGTTCCCGTAGGCGACGGAGTAGCCATATCCGTGAAAAGATAAAGGAAATATTCATTATGAAAAAAATTGAACTTCTGGTTCCGGCAGGCAGTCCGGACGTGCTCCGCACCGCGGTGCGCTACGGGGCGGACGCGGTGTACATCGGCGGGGAGGCCTTCGGCCTCAGGGCCAAGGCCCGGAATTTCTCTCTGGAGGAGATGAGAAGCAGCGTGGCCTTCGCCCATGAACACGGCGTGAGGGTCTATGTGACCGCCAATATTTTTGCCCACAACGAGGATCTGGTTCCTGTCAGACAGTATTTTCGGGAGCTTGAGAGCGTGGGTATGGATGCCCTCATCATATCGGATCCCGGGGTGTTCGCCATTGCCAGGGAGGTGCTTCCGGATGTGGAGGTCCATATCAGCACTCAGGCCAACAACACCAACTACGGAACTTACCGGTTCTGGCACAATCTGGGGGCGAAGCGGGCGGTGGCGGCCCGGGAGCTGTCCCTGGAGGAGATCCGCCAGATCCGGGCGAACATTCCGGAGGATATGGAGATCGAATGCTTCGTCCACGGGGCCATGTGCATTTCCTACTCAGGCCGGTGCCTTCTCAGCAACTATTTTACCGGGCGGGACGCCAACCGGGGAGAATGCACCCATCCCTGCCGGTGGAACTACGCGGTAGCGGAGGAGACCCGGCCCGGCGAATACCTGCCGGTGGAGGAGAACGAGAGGGGAACCTTCCTGTTTAATTCCAAGGACCTCTGTATGATCGAGTATGTGCCGGAGCTGGCGGAGGCGGGAATCGACAGTTTCAAGATCGAGGGGCGGATGAAAACGGCCCTTTATGTGGCTGCGGTGGCCAGGGCTTACCGTAAGGCCCTTGATGATTACCGGAAGGGCGAGGACGTGTACCGTGCCAATCTGGACTGGTACCGGGATGAGATCGGCAAATGCACCACGAGAGAGTTTACCACCGGCTTTTATTTCGGAAAGCCAGGCGCGGAAAGCCAGATCTACGGGGAGAGCACGTACCACAAAAACTATACGTATCTGGGGACGGCGGAATCCGTGGACGGCCGCGGCCGCTTCCGGCTTCAGCAGAAGAACAAGTTCTCGGTGGGCGAGACCATTGAGATCATGAAGCCGGACGGACGAAACATCGCTGCGACGGTGGAGGGCATCTGGGATATGGAGGGCAGCCGCCAGGACAGCGCTCCCCATGCCAGACAGATGGTGGATGTAAAGCTGAGTCATGAGCCGGAGCCCTTTGATATCTTGAGAAGAAGCGAACTGGAGGAGGGGACGATATGCTGACCTGGATCGCCTGTGCCGGCGCTGTGATCTGCCTGCTTTATTATGGGGCAATTGTGGTGTACGCGGGATTTTCCGTGTCCTTTTCCTGGTTCTGGCTGATGGCCGCCGCTTTTTTCGGCCTGGTGGCCTGGGAAAGCCGCTACGGCCATCTCCATGACAGAAGGCTGCCCCTGTGGATCTCGGTTCCCGTGGCCACAGTCTTCGCCACGGCCGCCGTCATCTTCTGCGTGGTGGGAGTCCTGGTGTTTCTCGGGGCGGCCGCTTCCGACACGCCCGGCCTGGATTATGTGATCGTGCTGGGAGCCAAAGTTCAGCCCCAGGGAATCAGCAATTCCCTGCGAAAGCGGCTGGACAGGGCGGTCGAGTACAGCCGGGAGAATCCGGGAACAATCTTTATCCTGTCCGGCGGACAGGGGGCTGACGAGCCGGTGAGCGAGGCTCAGGCCATGTATGATTATATGGTATATAACGGTGTTCCGGGGAGCAGACTGGTTATGGAAGAGATTTCCACCAGCACCGTGGAGAACCTGGCCTACAGCAAGGTGGTCATAGACCGGCTGGAGCAGGAGAAGGAGGCGGCGGCCGGACGGGAACCGGTTTCCCTGGTGCCCGGGCCATTCCTTGTGGTGGAGGCCCGCCCCATTCAGGTCGGTGTCCTGACCAGCAGCTACCATGTGTTCCGGGCGAGACGGATCGCGGAGAAATGGGGGCTGAAAAATATTCACGGAATTTCCGCCCAGCCGGATCTGATCCTGTTTCCCCACCTGTGCGTCCGGGAATGTATTGCCATACTGAAGGACCAGCTGATGGGAAATATGTGAAATGATATAGAAATGAGGTATGATTATGAGTGATCTGAAAGAACTGCCCGCCTACCGGCTGATCCGGGAAAGCTTTGTGAAGGAGCTGGACTCGAAAAGCTATCTTCTGGAGCATGTAAAGAGCGGCGCCAGACTGTTCCTTTTGTCCAACAGCGACAACAATAAGGTGTTTTCCATCGGATTTCGGACGCCGCCCTCCGACAGTACCGGTGTGCCCCATATTCTGGAGCACAGCGTTTTATGCGGCTCGGAAAAATTTCCGGTGAAGGACCCCTTCGTGGAACTGGTGAAGGGCTCTCTGAATACATTTCTCAATGCCATGACCTATCCGGATAAGACGGTGTACCCGGTGGCCAGCACCAACGACAGGGATTTCCAGAATCTGATGGACGTGTATCTGGACGCGGTCTTCCACCCCAACATTTATAAAGAGGAGAAAATCTTCATGCAGGAGGGGTGGCACTACGAGCTGGAGTCGGAGGACGCTCCGCTGACCTACAACGGCGTGGTCTACAATGAGATGAAGGGCGCGTTCTCCTCGCCGGAGAGCGTGCTGGAGCGCTATACGCAGCAGATGCTGTTCCCGGATACCTGTTACGGCTGGGAATCCGGCGGCGACCCCAAAAACATTCCTGATCTGACCTATGAGCAGTTTCTGAAGTTCCACGCTGCCTACTATCACCCGGCCAACAGCTTCATCTATCTGTACGGGGATATGGATATGGCGGAGAAGCTTCAGTGGCTGGATGAAGCGTATCTGAGCGGGTATGACAAAAATGACGATGTCGCCCGGATTGATTCCCGGATACCGGAGCAGAAGCCCTTTGACGCGCCGAGATACGGCGAGATCGCTTACTCCATCACGGAGGAAGAGTCCGGGGAGAACGCCGCTTATCTGGCGGTCAGCGATGTGGTGGGAGATGATCTGGACCCGATCCTTTATCTGGCGTTCCAGATTCTGGAATATACCCTGATCGACGCTCCCGGCGGGGCTTTAAAGCAGGCTCTTCTGGACGCGGGGATCGGCGGGGATATTATGGGAGGATATGACAGCGGCATTCTGCAGCCTTATTTTTCCGTTATTGCCAAGGACGCCAGAGAGGCGCAGAAGGACGAATTTCTGGCGGTGGTCAAAGGGACGCTTAAGAAGCTGGCGGAGGACGGCATCAACCGGAAAAGCCTGCTGGCAGGGATCAATTATTATGAGTTCCATTACCGGGCGGCGGATTTCGGGACGTTCCCCAAGGGCCTGATGTACGGTCTTCAGTCTCTGGACAGCTGGCTGTATGGCGGCGACCCGCTGACCCATCTTCGGTACGAGGACACCATCGCGTTTCTGAAGAAGGCGGTGGACGAGGGATATTTTGAGCAGCTGATCCGCGATTATCTTCTGGATAATCCCTTTGAGGCGGTCATAGTGGTGAGACCGGAGAAGAACCTGACGGCGAAGGAGGACGCGAAGACGGCGGAGAAGCTGGCGGCTTTCAAGGCGTCTCTCAGTGAGGAGGAGCTGAAGCGTCTGGTGCGTCAGACAAAGGAGCTGAAGGAGTATCAGGATACGCCGTCCCCCAGGGAAGAGCTGGAGAAGATTCCCATGCTCCGCAGAGAGGATATCGAGCCTGAAGCGGAGGAGCTGCACTGGGACGAACATCTGCTCAACGGCGTTTTGACTCTGCACCATGAACATTTTACTTCCGGGATCAGTTATGTGAAGGCGCTGTTCAACATGGACCGGATCCCCATGGAGGATCTGCCCTACGCGGGACTTTTGAAGTCGGTTCTGGGTTATGTGGACACGGAGAATTACAGCTACGGCGACCTGACCAGCGAGATCCATCTGAACACCGGCGGCATTGTTTTCAGCACAGGCTCTTATATGAATCTGAGAAAACCCGGCGATTTCACCGGGACCTTCGCGGCGGACATGAGAGTGCTTCACGGGAAGCTGGAGGAGGGATTCCGCCTTTTGGGCGAGATTTTGACCTGTTCTCGGCTGGAGGATGAGAAGAGGCTGGGCGAGATCCTGAAGGAGACCCGCTCCCGAAGCCGGATGAAGCTGGAACAGGCCAGCCATTCGGCGGCGGTGGCCAGGGCCACTTCCTATTTCTCACCAACCGCCAGGTTCAATGACATAACGGAAGGAATCGGATTCTACCGCTTCCTGGAGGATACGGTGAAAAATTATGACCGGGATCCCGGGACCCTGATCGCCAGACTGCGGAAGGTGGCGGCGAAGCTGTTTACCATTGACAATATGATGATCAGCGATACGGCTGACAGAGAGGGATTCGCCCTTCTGGAAAACGCCATGAAGGCCCTTACGGCCAGCCTGCCGGAGGGGAGCGGCAGGAAATATCCCTTTGTGTTTGAGAGGAACAACCAAAACGAAGGCTTCAAGACCTCTTCCCAGGTGAACTATGTGGCCAGGTGCGGCAATTTCAGGGATGCCGGTTTCGATTATACCGGCGCCCTGCGCATTCTGAAGCCGATCCTGAACTACGATTATCTGTGGATCAACCTGCGCGTAAAGGGCGGGGCCTACGGCTGTATGAGCGGCTTCGGCCGCTCCGGCGAGGGATATTTTGTGTCCTACCGGGACCCCAATATGAAAGAGACGGATCAGGTATATCAGCATGTGGTCGATTATCTGGAGCAGTTCGACGCCGATGAGAGAGATATGACCAAGTATGTCATCGGGACCATCAGCGGCATGGATACGCCTCTGACGCCTTCCATCAAGGGAGACCGGGGACTGTCCGCCTATCTGTCCGGCGTGACCAACGAGATGCTGGCCCGGGAGAGGGCCCAGGTGCTGGCGGCCGGAGCCGCATGTCCGTATCTCGGCACCGTTGGTGTTGAGCTGGCTCCTCTTC
>CANQSK010000018.1 GCA_947626475.1 uncultured Lachnospiraceae bacterium | reverse complement strand
GGATGCGGCCCTGTCTCTTCAGTTCCCTGGCGTAATCCAGGATCCCGTTATCCACAATGCTCTCCCAATCCTTCATGGCGTCGCAGTAGTGTATCATTCCCACGTCAAGATAGTCCGTATCCAGAAGAGACATTAGTTCCTCAAACCCGGCCTTCGTCTCCTCCAGATCGCGGGTGCGCAGATACTGTCCGTTCTTCCAGACAGAGCAGAGATGGGCCTGAATCATAAAATGTTCCCGGCGGCCCTTAAGGGCTTTTCCCACCGCCCTGCGCAGCTCAGGGTCCGACGCGTACAGCTCAAAATAATTGATTCCCAGCCGCTGCGCCGCGTCAAACAGCTTCTGGGTCATGGCATAATGATCCTCTGACAGGCCCTCGCAGCCCATCCCAATGACACTGACAGTCAGTCCGGTATTTCCCAGCTGGCGGTATTCCATCTGTCATCCCTCCCAATCTTTCAATTCTGCCGCCGGTTCCTCAGCGGTTGTCGTAGGCGTCATTCTTCGCGTCCCTGGCGCCGCACACGGAAACCGACACATTCTCAAAGGTAATATCTTCCGTATAGTTGATGACGCCCAGCTCCCGGCACTGGATTGAGACATTCTCAAAATGCAGGCCGCGAATCGGCATATCCTCAAATCCCTCTATATGGAACGCCCTGCTGATACCCTCGTAACCTTCTTCATTCCTCGACTTCACATTGCGGATTACCAGGTTACTGACCTGGGTCTTGGGCACATCATCCGGGATCTGGGCCAAAAGCTTCTTCCAGTGCTCCGGGACCGGGCCGTCGTAGCCCTCCGGCAGCCGGCAGTAGCTGTAAGCCGGGTTCCAGTTCAAAAACAGGTGGAACGGATATTTCACATTAACCATGTCCAGATTTTCCACCAGAATATCCCTTATATAGCCTCTCCTGGCAATGGAGGACTTGATCCGGAATCCGCAGTCCGTTCCGCGGTAACGGATATTTCTCAGGGTAATATCATAGACGCCGCCGGACACCTCGCTGCCCAGAGTCACACCAAACCCGGCCTGAATCTCACAGTTCTGAACCACAATATCATGGCAGGGCCGGTTCACGCGCAGGCCGTCCGCGTCGCGGCCCGACTTGATGCAGATGCTGTCGTCATTGCAGCTGGTGACACAGTTTTCCACCAGAACATGTTCGCAGGAATCGATATCAATGCCGTCGGTGCTGGGACTTTCCAGGCCGCAGGCCGTGATCTTCACGCCGTCAATATGAACGTTCCGGCTGTAACACACATGAACGTTCCAGAAGCCGGACCGGGTAGAGGTAAAATCCTTCAGCGTCACATCCTCGGACTCCATGACCACCACGTTGCGGACTCTCATGCAGTCATAATCGCAGGCCCACCGAAGCCCTCTCGCGTCATAATCCTTCCGCATGCCGCCCTTGGTATCCCTGCCCCAGTATTTTGCCCACCAGTATTCGCCCTGACCGTCGATGGTTCCGGGACCGCTGACGGTCACATCCCTCTGACCGTTACAGTTTAATAGGCCGGGATACCAGTCCATCTCCACGCCTGCCGCTCTGGTCGGAATCACCGGGTACCGGCTCTCCTCCGTCGTTCCCAAAAGAACCGCACCCTCCTGAAATTGAAGTTCCATATGACTTTTCAGAAACAGAGACGCCGTCAGATAGACTCCCTTCTCCAGCAGAAGGACGCCTCCGGCCGCGGCCGTATCGTCAATCAGCTGCTGAAGCCTGTCTGTCACCAGCACTGCTCCGGTACGGTCAATGTCTTTGTCCGAGGTACGAAATACCGGTCTTGTCATGGCAATATCCCTCCATTTTTTACACAGATTTTCTTTCTTGTATTGTATCACGGGAAAAATGCAGTGTAAACAGATTTTACAGCCTCCCGTAGTCTTCCGGCGTATTCACGTTCGTCAATACATTTTCCGTGATTCCATAGTCCTGAAGATTCACAAATTCAACCGGAACCCGTTCCAGCAGAGCCCCCACCCGGTGAACATTCTCCGCGAACAGCTCCTCCAGCCGGGGCAGCAGCGTCTTCCTGAAAAAGCCGCACAGAGGCTGAGCCCGTCCGTTCAGGACCGGAATGACAGCACAAACACCATCCTTCACAGTTTCCAGACGGTTCCTCATGCAGCCGATCAGGGTATGGTCCGCAAATGGCATATCAACCGCCATGATAAAGACCCACTGATAATCAGACGCCTGCAGGATCCGGCAGATTCCCTCCAGAGGACCGTAATCCCTGCGGATGTCCGAAACCGTAATCAGGGGAATTTCCGACGTTTCCGGCTGCGGAAGGTTCCGGACATTCTGCCGGCTTCCAGGACAGCTTCCCACCGACACCAGAATCTGGCCGCAGCCCTCCTGACAGGCCGCCAGCCGCAGCTGTCTTTCGAGGAAGGATTCTCCCTGCCAGAGAAGCGCCGCCTTGTCCTGCCCCATCCGGGAGCTTTTCCCGCCTGCCAGTATTCCTATGGCAAACATCCGCTCCATCCCGTCACGCCCTCTCTACCTGCACCAGATTGGTGTGCTGGGGATTTCCCTTGGCCAGGGGCGTAGGGTGGGCCGCGGAGGTCAGGACATTGATGGAGCCCCGGATCTCCGTTCCGTTCTCATCCGGTGTGAACCATCCGCCCTGGGACATGGCGACTACCCCGGTACGGATCCGGGCCGTCACCACCGCAGGTATCTTTATACATCCTCTGTCATTCCATATCTTTACCATATCGCCGGCGGCAATGCCTCTCGCCTCTGCATCCGCCGGGTGAATCCAAAGACCGGGAAGCTCCACTTCGTCCTGCCATTCATTATTGTCATGAGTGGAATGGCAGCGCCGCCGGGTATGCCATCCGATCAGCTGCAGGGGATATTTCTCCCGCAGCTTGTCCTCCGGCCCTTCCGGGCAGGGACGGTAGCCGGGGATTGCCGGAATATCATCCTGACGGAAATCATAAAGACGTTTGGAAAAAATCTCAATCTTTCCGGAGGGAGTGGCAAAGGGATACCGGTCAGGCTCCCGAATCTCCCTCTCAAAAGCGATCCAGCCTGCCTGCTCCCTGTACTGCCAGCCGCCTCTTTCGCTGAAGGTATCATAATCCGGAAGCTCCGGCTCCTGCCTGCGGAGGACCTCATAATTCTCACGCAGCCACTGGCCCAGCTCCGGCTTTCCGTCCACAAACGCCTCGTACAGACCCAGCTTCCCCGCCAGCTCCTTCATCCACTCCCACTCAAATCTGGCCTCAAACAGCGGTCGGATCACCTGGTTGTTCTTCAGAAGATAGTTGTTTCCCCGCCAGGGCTTTACAATATTCTCCCCCTCAAATACCGACGTGGCCGGAAGCACCAGATCGGAATACCGGGCGCTGGGCGTCATGAAGATGTCGGATGTGACAATAAACTCGCATTTCGTGTCGTCCTCCAGGATACGGATGGTATCATGAATGTCGGAATGCTGGTTGATCAGCGTATTGCCCGCCAGATTGAAAATCATTTTAATATTGCTGTCCAGCCGTTCCACACCCTTTAAGCGGTCTCCACGGGGAGTCATTTCCATCCCGTGCTCAATGGCTTTCGTCCAGAGAAATACCGGTATCTTTCCCGGATACGGATTTTGCAGCTCCCTGTCGTTGAAAAGGGCGATTCCCTGATGCTCCTTCGGGTCTCCCCACACCCCGGTGCCTCCGCCGGGGATTCCGATATTTCCGGTCAGACAGGCCAGAAGGGCGATTCCCCTGGTGGTCTGCTCCCCATTGCCGTGCCTCTGAGGCCCCAGGCCGCTGACAATACAGGCCGGACGGGTGCCTCCGTATTCTCTGGCAATCCGGCGGATCGTTTCCGCATCAACTCCCGTAATCTTCTCCGCCCACTGAGGCGTCTTGGGAATCCCGTCTGTCTCCCCAAACAGATACGCCCGGTAGCACGCCTCCTTCGGCACTCCCTCAGGCATGTGCTCCTCGTCAAACCCAAGGCAGTATCTGTCCATAAATTCCTGATTTTTCAAACCCTCCGTCCAGATCACATAAGCCATGGCGTCGGCCAGGGCCGCGTCCGTGCTGGGCCGCGGAGCAATCCACTCGTCCCCGTAGGCTACCGCCGTCTGACTCATCCGCGGGTCTATCACGATCATCCGGATTCCTTTCTCCTTCAGCCGGGACAGATAATACCCCCGCTCCGTTCCGAATACCGTCTCCACGGGATTATCTCCCCACAGCACCAGCAGCTTCGTGTTTAAAAGGTCAGACAGGCTGTTTCCGCAGGCGCCGGTCCCGAACAGATAGGGAGCCGTGTAAGACGCGCAGGCAGAGCTGTAGGAATTAAAATGCTCCAGATACCCGCCGTCCAGATTAAGCAGCCTGCCTATCAGCTTTGTCGGACGCATGACACCCTTCACGCCGGTAGCGTATATCACATAGGAAGAAGAAGGCCCGTACTGCCCGCGGATTCGTTTCCAGTTATCAGCCATAAGGTCCACAGCCTCTTCCCAGCTGATCCGCCGGAATCTGCCGCTTCCCCGGGGACCGATCCGTCTCATGGGATACCTGAGGCGTTCGGAATGCAGGTAGGTCTTCCGATATCCGCGGCCCCGCACGCAGGCCCGAAGCTGCGGATCATTCTCACTGCAGTCCGTCTGAATGTTCAGCATACAGTTTTCCGCCACCTCCGGCCGGATCACGCAGATGCCGCCGCAGTTGTTGATTCCCGCCGTGGGAATGACATGAGGCTCCTCCGTAGGAAGACTTTCCCGTCTTCCGGAGACGCGGACCTCCCCGAAAGGCTCCCAGTCATCAAAATACCGCCCGGCCCACCGGCCGGCAAGGCCGCATAATTCCTCATCCGCCGTCAGATCGTCTGCGAGAAACCGGAGCAGCCCCTGAAATAACCTGCCAAAGCCGGGGACAACTGTTTTACAGGTTACCGCGTCCGCTGCCATCTGAGCGGTATCATAGAAATATTCCTGAAGAAATCTCTCCCTGGCTTCCGAAAGCAGAGGAATGTCCTTCGGATTTCCCTCCATGGCCGCCGACAGATAACTGAGAAAGCGCAGCTGTTCCCCCAGAAAATCCGGCGGATTTCCCTGTATCCAGACCGGTTCATATCCAAATTCATGATAAAAACGGATCACATCCAGGGTGGTACGGTCCAGCAGGATCGTCTCTCCCCTGCTGGCGGAGGCCCAGAGAGGGACAACGCGGCCGCAGTCCGTCCCGCAGAACAGATCGTCATATTCCTGCTCCCACCTGTCCTGCCCGTATTCCCGCCAGTCCGGCATAAGAGCACATATCTTCATGGCCTGGTCTCTGCCTTCAAAGAAGAACTCATACATGTCCCAGATTCGGGCGGCTGTCTTCTCTTTTTCTCCCATTGGCTCCTGTAAGATCATTTCGCCTGTTCACCCCGCAATTCTGATTTTATCTGTTCCATTTCCGACAAATCTCCGATCAAGACCGCGCCGGTCAGCTTCCCGTCCCTATAGAATTTCTTCGTATACTGCCGCTCTCCCCTTTCAGGGTCATTCACCCGAAAACAGACATCCGGGGACGGAACCGGTTTCGGCCCGCTTACCGCTGCGCTGCCGCTTTCCTCCTCCGGGACATTTCCCGCGAAAAAAATGCCGGTCCCCATCATATGCAGAATCACAGACTCTTCTTCCGGCCTAAAGGGAATCCATTCCGCTTCCCTTCGGGCAGCATTAAATCCTGCCGTCTCGCCTGAGGCCTTGGCATAGGTCCAAAGACCGGGATCCTGCTTTCTCCACTGGATGCAGTCCCCGGCCGCAAACAGATCCGGCGCGCTGGTCCTCATAAAATCGTCCGCCAGCACTCCCTTTCCGCAGGCGATTCCGGCGTCCCGGGCCAGCTCCGTGTTCGCCCGGATTCCGGCGGCTGCCACAATCAGCCCGGCGGGGAAAACCCTTCCGTCTTCCAGCCGCACCCCGGATGCTTCTTTTCCTCCCTCAATCTCAGCGACTGTGACGCCTGTGTGGCAGGCGATTCCTCCCTCCTCCATTATTTTGGTCAGAACCTCCGCCGACTGGGCGTCCAGGAATCGTTCCATCACCCTGGAAGCCGTTTCCAGAACCGTAACCTGGCAACCCATCTGCTTCAGCTGCCAGGCTGTCTCCAGGCCGGTTACTCCTCCTCCGATCACAACAGCCTGCCTGGCCTTCAGCAGCCGGCGGCGCAGCTTCCCGAAATCCTCCAGAGTGCGCAGCGCCACCACTCCTTCTTTGTCCCTTCCCTGGAAAGAGGGAATCATGCTGCGGGCACCCAGAGCATAAATGGCCGCATCATAGGGCAGCGTCAGCCCGTCCTCCAGCACAATCTCGTGTTCCATGGGCCTGAGTTCTGTTATTTTTCTGCCCGTCATACACTGAATTCTGTTTTCCTCATACCACTCCGGTTCCTTCACACGGATCCGATCCCCGCGAAGAGTCGAAAACCAGGTCTTGCTCAAAAGAGGGCGGAGAAAAGTCAGCCCCGGTTCCTCGGACACCATCGTGATCTCCGCGTCCCTCTGACAGCCGCGTATGGCCTCCGCAGCGGAAAGCCCGGCGATTCCATTTCCCAGTATCACAAAATGTTTTCCCATGAGCTCACCTCTTCTTTTTGATCCGCACGGACGGACCGGTAATAGCGCTGTCCGGAAGGAACGGAAGATCAAGCTTCTCATAACCTTCCGTCTCAGACTCTGTCAGCATGTCGCTATCCGCAAACCTCAGGCAGTGAGTCAGACAGGCGGAAACACAGGCCGGCTCCTTCCCCTGTTCTCTCAGATCTCTGCAGCTGTCACACTTTCGGGCGATTCCCAGCCTGCGGCTGAGCTTTGGAGCACCGTAGGGACAGGCCCAGGTACAGGCCCCGCAGCCAATACATTTGCTGGGATCGTGACCTACTGTCCCGTCCGGCATCGGGCTCATGGCCCCGGTGGGACAGGCCTTTGCGCAGGCCGGATTCTCACAGTGGTTGCATCCGCCGGAAAAATGAACCCACTCCGTCCTGCCGTCCCTCTCATATTCCATCGTCCGGACACGCCGGAAAAACATGCCCTTTTCCAGGTTATTCTTATCCTTGCAGGCCATCTGGCAGGCGTTGCACCCGACGCACCTGGTCTGATCGTAAAAAAATGTCCAATGACTCATCCGCCCACTCCCTCTCATATAGCTTCATCTTATCATTCTTCCGTGAGGATTTCAATTCCATTTCCCGGCCGGGCATACAAATACAACACCCCCCGGCAGCTGCAGAAAACCAGTCTGCCCAGGGGTGTTGTCGTTTCCATTTATTCTTATCTCCAGTCTACCAGACGTTCCAACGGAATCCGGGCGGCCATTCGTTTTCCTCCCTCCACTCCAGGATGCAGATTGTCCTCCGAACCTCCCGCCGAATCCAGCCTGGTGAAATCCCCGGAATCTCTGGTCCACTCGTCAAAATCCAGCAGACCGTCGAACATCTGTGATTCCTTAAGAAGCCGGTTGACTAAAAGCCTCTTCTCCTCATGCCAGGGTCTCCAGTGGTCTTTGCAGCCGTTAAAGGGCATCAGCGTTCCCACCCAGACAGGAATTCCATGTCTGTGGGCAATGTCTGCGCAGGCCTCCAGTCCCCGAACAATCTCTTCTGCCGCCACACACTCCTCCGGCGGCGCCTCCGCTACTCCCGGATGCAGTATATCATTGATTCCTTCAAAAAGGATTACACGATCTGAGTGAAATCCGTTGTCAAACACAGACCCTTCAAACCGGCTCAGCCCTGAAGGACCGAACCAGTTTCCGTGACCGGATCCCCGGGACGCGCCGTGAAGCAGGCGGTTGCCAGAAATACCGCAGTTCATCAGCACTACTGTGCCGCCATACCGGTCCAGCATTCTCCTCGACAGAGGCGCGGTCCACCGAGACATATGAGTGATTGAATCTCCAAAGGCCGCTACAGTAATCGTCCGCTCCTCTGTCAGAACCGCCACCTGATCCATTCCGATAACACAACGATGATCGGGATGCCTCTCCGTAAACTCACTGATGATTTCCGCAGGAATCTCGCTTCCGCTATCTCCCTGCCTGAAATGCTCCACCTGCATCATATCATTCTCAAGAAACGTGCAGGCACTGAGCACCGGAACCTGCTCTTTAAACTCCAGAATCACCTGGAACTTCTGTCCCGCCTCCATTCGGCAGGACACCGGGTCGGACCAGAACCGCGCGCCCTCTTTTATGGCAAAACTGCCGGTTCCGCCTGCCGTAATCCCACAGACTTCTTCTCCCTCCCCAATCCGCAGATATGCCCTGCTGATCAAAATCGGCTCTGTCCCCCAAACATTTTGAAACCGAAGCCGCAATCCGTGACACCGGGGAAAGTTGTACAATGTAAGCTGCTGGACCATCGGTTTCATGCAAATGGGAAACATGGCAAAATCAAGACTTTCATATCCCCACACGCTGACCCAGGTTCCTGTTTTTTCGTCTCCGTCGTTCATGGCACTTCTCACTCCTTGATGACTGCTCCCTGACTGAGCAGAGTTTCACGCAATTGAGCTTTGTCCACATCTCCTGGTTTTGTTCCGGTTTTCAGAGCCAATGCTGCCGCGGTTCCCGCCGCCTGACCGGTGGCGATACAGCAGGGAATCACTCGATAGCTGGCAGCCGCCTCAGAGGTTCCGCTGATACAACGGCCCGCGACTAAAAGATTTTCTATATCAGCAGGCACCAGACAGCGGAAGGGAATCGTATAATAACCGTTCACCTGATGGAATGTGGCGCCGCCGCCTTCTGAATTGTGGATATCAATGGCATAAGCAAATGTGCAGATGGCATCGTCAAAATGTTTCCTCTCCATGATATCCTGAGCAGTCAGCTTATACTGGCCTACGATATGCCGGGTCTCCCGAACTCCCAGCGTAGTGGCAATCTGAATCAGCTGAATCTTTTCACAGCCTGGCACATATTTCCGAAGAAAATTCAGAACCTGAAGAACCTGTTTCCGTCCATCTATAATCGCTTTTGTTATATCCTCTGTGTTGGTAGCATCAATATGGGCCATCCTGGTCGTATTGATCTTCCATCTCCCTTCAATGGGCTGTTCATAATTGCCTACCTCATTGCGCTCCAGCGTCCAGTCCCCATTCTTTCTGGCCTCCTCAATATACCAGGACCAACAGTTTTCTCCCGGAATTCCCAATTCGCCCTGAGCCTTCTTCTCCTCCAGAGCACCGACAAATTTTTCCCGGTCAATGCCTCCCACCTCAAAAAACAGACTGGTCGGCTGCATCACTCCATCCTTCTCATCACCTTTGACACAGGCGGCTCCGGCATAATAGGCCACATCAGCGTCTCCCGTACAGTCAATATAAGTTTTCGCCTCTATGACAGCCAGCCCTTCCTTCATGGCAACCACCACGCCGGTAATAGTTCCCTCATTTGTCAGAACGTCACATACCTGTACATTATACAGGATCTTTGCGCCTGCCTCAAGAACCATCTCCTCCATCACCACAGCCAGAATCTCTGAGAGAAACGGCGTCACATGACAGTGACTTTTCACATAATAAGAGCTGTATGTAGTCATACCATTTACTTTGGAAGGATGGATAGCCCCGCCTCTGGCCTCAGTTCTCAGGCACAATTCATCAAAAATTCCTTTAACGATCTGCTCTTTAGGTTCATCATCATAGCAGGTCATAAACGGTCCCACCAGGCCGGCAGTCGCCATTCCTCCCATTAGTTCTCCCTTCTCGATCAGAAGGGTCTTTGCGCCGTTCCTGGCAGAGGCCACCGCCGAGCCGAAACCGGCGGAACCTCCTCCAATAACCAGAACATCTGTCCGGATTACAGTCTCAATTGATTTTGAATATTTCATATCTCTCCCTCCATCAAATATTGGTAACACACCCCGGCAAAGGCATTGGCGGCAATTTCGCTCAGAGACGGGATTCCCGTCCTCCCCAAGCAGACAGGCCCAATCTTCAGCATCGGAACCTGATGCCTGCGGGAAACCATGCCGATTTTATTCCACTCCAGATAGTGAAAATACTCATGGCACAAAATAATATTCAAGCCGTCATCATAGGAAAAGCCATTTTTTTCACACCACTGCTCCACAGATTTGATATAAACCTTCAGAAGATTTCTCCCGGACAGATATTCACAGAAATACCGGCGCTTTCCCAGCACATAATCTATATCCTTCATCTGGACCTTCAGACCTTTCTGCCGAAGAATATCCAACATCACCGGTTTTTTCTCTTCACGCAGTTCTTTCAGAAACCGTTTCCCCTGCTCTTCTCCAACCGCCCAGGCATCCTCAAAGATCACTTCTATCTGGTCCGGGGCAATCTTCGGAAATACATAATCCAGAAGCAGCTCCTGCATACTGTCCGTCTTATTGGGAAAAGGATATTCTTTCATCATTAATCTGTCCTGGCGGAGGTCAAAATGATAAGCCTGTCATCTTCCCTCACAGCCGCCAGCTCCACCTCAGCCAGAGACACCACCTGCTGTTCGTTTAAAAGTCCGGACAGATCAATGATTCTTTTTCCGAATATCAAATATACGTTGGGCAAAGTTTTTCCTCCGTCATTATACTCTGTCATAAGGTCCATAGCCTTCAAAAGAGATTCTTTCCACTTGTTTCCCATGCAGGTGTACACCTTGCCATCCCTCTTCTGAAGTCGGATAACCCCCTCCTCATCCACAATGGCAGTCGGCTTTGTAACAGATTTAGACAGTCCGAAAAACTTCTTCTTCTCAATTTTATACTGCATGGCATAAATAGGGCCATTGCTTGCGGCTGTATATACCTGTTCCTCGGATACGTTCATATTCTCCGCTACCTGCCTGCGTATATCCTTCTCCTCCAGTTTTCGATTGATCAGATCCTTAGAACGAAGTTCCGTCGTCCCGATGGCAGTAGCCCGCACCATATTCTGCGTAGCATCAATCTCAACCGCCACTTCAATAGTAGACGGAGCCGCCCCTGCCTGGATTGCCCGTTCTTCCGCTTCCCGGCGCACAGCCAAAATGTCCTGCTGGGTCGGATTTGCAATGGTCCTTTCCACCACATCACGAATCATGGCCAAAGCCACGCCGATAGTAGAAATAACAGGCGCGTTTTTAGCGTTACGGCTCTTCAGGGACAAGGTCTCCGCCAGATGCGGCACCACCGCTGAGGCTCCGCCTCCGCCGCCTACCAAAACAGTAGTCCGTGGATCCATATTATAATCCGACAAAAGCGCTTCCACCACCTTGGAGTTCTTCAACGCTGACAGACGCAGCGCCTCCTTCGCCGTATCTTCCACGGACAGTCCCATGCTGTCTGCCAAAGGTTTCCATGCCTTTCTCGCTGCCTCCAGGCTGCCCCGGGCATAGTCTCCTTCCGGCACATAGCCAGCCAAATTGGCCGCTCCGGCTAAGGACAGTGCATACCGCCTGCCATTGGCACACTGGACACACGCATAATCCGGATCAGAGTCCATAGGTTTAATAGTACACAAAACAGGATTCTGAATCTCCTCCTCCGAAGAATAGACTTCATAGCTCAATCCGGCGATATGCACACTACGAGGACCTACATCCACTAATCTGCCGCCGCTGATCTGAATCATGCTTCCGCCGCCGATACCCACCGTTCTCACGTCCAAAGAAGTTAGATAGGTCTTGTGACCGCCGACCTCCGCGTACTTCACCATGACCTTTCCGTCCTTCACACAGGAGATATCCGTACTGGTGCCGCCTACCTCCAGGAAAATCCCATTGGTCAGCTTCTCATACATCAGCGCTCCCGCCACGCCGGCCGCAGGCCCTGACAGGATCGTCAGAATTGGGCGTTTTCGTACCTCTTCCACCGTCATGACACCGCCGTCGCAACGCATGACCATAAGAGGTGTACGGATTCCGGCTTTGCGGATGCTGTCCTCCGTCATATTAGCCGCATCCAGCATTTTGGGCATAATGCTGGCGTTGACCACCGCTGTCCGGGTTCTCACTTTCAGACCATACAGCTTTGAAATCTCGTTAGTAGCTGTAGCAGCTATCTGATTCTGTCCGCATACCTCAGACACCTTCATCTCATTTTCCGGCCGGTCCACACTGAATGCCTCTGCCGCCACAATTGCCTTGCAGTCTTTTTCCTTCAGTGCCGCCACTGCCTTTGCGATGTCCTGGACAAAATGGTCTGTTTCACTCTCCACATATTCGTTTTCCGAATGCAGGTATTTGGATGTAGTCAAAGGAATATCTCCCATTACCGTATCGCTTTTGGCACGCATTCCTTCCAGACCCTTTCCAATGGTCACTACGCCTACCTTCACAACATCTCCTTCCAGCAGCGCATTGGTGGCCTGGGTAGTTCCGTGAGATATGAACACCACATCCTCAGGCTTAACCTGATTCTTTTCCATAATACATTTCAGCACCTGTACAATACCCGCCGCCACGCCGGCTTCTGCCGAGTGAGTCGTAGGAACCTTAGCCGTACTGACCAGCTCAAACGTATCATTGTTAATCAGCGCCGCATCGGTAAAGGTTCCGCCCACATCAATACCAATCCGTACTTTCATAGTATCTTTCCCCCTAATGTTATTACATGTAAAGGATTACGGTAGCAATACAGCCAATCAGCACAACCGGCCAGATATAGGGCAGCAGTCTCTTGGTCACTGCGGTTACTTCCTCTCCTGTATAGCTGGTGACCCATACATTATGAGTATTAGTAGGACAACACAGCAGCTGCATGACAGAAACCGCGCAGAACCCACCCATAATCACATTAAGCGGAAGCACATTCAGACTTACCATCAACGCAGCGATACCAGCCCCCAGTCCCCACAGGTTCAGCGGACCGCGGTACAGACACAACGGTGCCAGGATAACAAAGAACAGAACAAAACCAATTGTCCCCGTAGGCGTAATGCTCCGGATAATAGGAGCCAAAGCAGCACTCACAGAAGGCTGGTTGATAGCATTTAACAACATGCCGATTCCAATCATCAAGGTGGCGGAAGGAGCTGTCGCCGAAAAACCATCAAAGAGAGTCTGAGTCAGCATGTTCATAGTCCGCTTCCAGCCGGCCTTCCAGCTAGTGCACAGACAAGCCCACACAAGCGCAATCAAGAAAGAAATAATCAGAGGAAACTTAAAACCTATAACACATGCCAGCGGAATAAAAGGAGTCAGAAGAGCCAGTCCACCTGTAATTCCCTTAATCTCATATATATCTTCTTCTACTTCACTTACAGGAGCAGAAAACGCGTATTTGCGGCCGTTACGGCGGAGCTGAATCAGAAGACATACAATGCCGGCTACAAACGCACCGACCGCGCAGATGGCCTGAATCAAAAACACATCGTCAAATCCGGCGCCTACTACCGCACTGATGGAATTAATATTGGCCAGATTCACATTATTACCCACACAGTAAGCGAACAGCATAACGGCCGTCGCCGTAAATTTGTCCGCGCCTACAGAAACCAGGATGGGAATTACAATGGTTCCTACCATGATCACGGTTCCAAGGCCGTTGACAACCGAGAACAGCAGGGAAGCGACAATGAACAGGATAATGGTTACCACCAGAGTCTTATCTCCGCCAAGTTCCGCACCTTTTTTAATCATTGTTTCACTGATGCGGGTTTTATCCATCACCATTCCCAGCCAACCGGCGAAAATTGCAACCATAATGGCATCTCCCAGCTTCAGAGCGCCTGCCTGCACAACAGTCTGAAAGAAACCGACAGCATTTCCCGCTTCATCTTTCCCTACAGCGGGTACTCCCCCAAGTACACAAATCCCGATAACCAAAATGAACAGCGCCAAAACCGTAGGAATTTTGCGCGTAACCATAAGACCCATAATTACAAGCATGAATAACAGAATCAAAATACCCTGTGTCATAATTTTTCTCCTTTTCTTTGTAAATTATCTGGTCATATTAGGCGCAATAATGTATTTCCCCTTCGCCCGCATACCAGGATCGCTTAATATATTTTCCAGTTCCTCCAGTTCACAAATCTTACAGATCATATCACTTACATTGAGCCGTCCGGAGTCAATCAAATCCAACGCCCTTTTCTGAGTATATGGATTGATGTAGGACGATTTGATGGACAGTTCTTTCTGAAACACCTCAAAAGGTTTTACCGTAATGGTATCATCCGGCCTGGTCAGACCAAATATCATTACTACTGCTTTATTACCGGCAAGGTCAACAGCCTGCTCCACAGTAGCCGGTTTCCCCACGCATTCAATCACCACACCAATGTGTTCCATGCCGGAATCTTTCAGCTTCTCCTTCACATTTCCGCAGGTTGGATCCAGCGCCAGGTCTGCCCCAAGTCTGAGCCCTACCTCTCTTTTGCTTTCCACCGGCTCCAGGAGAGCGATCCTTGCCGCTCCTTCCAGCCTTGCAAGCTGAATCATAAGAAGTCCAATCATCCCACCCCCTATGACAGCTACACTGTCACCTGGTTTAATCCCACACATATCGATACCGTGGAGACAGCAGGCCGCTGGCTCAGTCATGGCCCCCTGCTCAAAACTGGTGTTGGGACCAAGAAGATACACCTGCTTCTCACTAACGCTGCAATACTGAGCAAATCCTCCGTTGATGGTCGTTCCATAACCAATCATGTCCGTACAATAGTGGGCCATGCCGTTCCTGCAGAAGTAGCATGATCCACAATAACAATTTGGATCAACGCACACTCTGTCTCCCGGATGAAATCTGGTCACCCCGCTCCCCACTTCTTTCACAATACCGGAAAACTCGTGACCCAGGATCGTAGGAGGCGTAACCTCCGCGGCTCCTTTGTCCCCCTCATAGATATGTACGTCTGTTCCGCACACTCCGCATGCCATTATCTCAATCAGCACATCCTTCTCGCGCACTTGAGGCATGGGACTTTCTTCCACCCGTAAATCATGTTTACCATAATATACGGCGCTTTTCATATTACCTTACTTCCCCCTTTCTTTACAATCAAACCACTTATGTAAATGTATTTTATTTAACACTTTTACAATAACACATTACATATGAATTGTCAATATTTATTCACCAAATATTTAACGCTTTTTTCAACAATTATTAACTTAATTTTACTTTTTCCCGTTAACATCTTTACTTTTCTCAAAAATCAGGTAAAATAAAAATGAGACTTTTATAAAAGTATTAAATAAAGGAGTATGCATGGTATCATCATCCATCACATCGTCTGAGGTACGGCTCATGAACCGCTACCGGGTGCTTCACGCAGTTTATGACCACAAAGAGATTTCCAAGCAGGATCTGAGCATGGAGCTTTCCATGAGCCTTCCTACAGTGACACAGAATTTAAAAGAATTTGAAGCCTTGGGATTTATCCGGCGACAGGGACTTTATGAATCAACCGGGGGCAGAAAAGCTCAAATTTATCATTTTGCAGCTGACGCCTACATCTCCATTGGAGTAGTTTTACTGAAAGAACTATACCGAATCGTGGCCGTAGACCTTTACGGAAAAGTTATAAAATCCGAAAAGCTGCTGATCCCTTTCTCACGAACCGAAAACTACTTCACCCGCCTGGGCGCCGAGATTGACCGTTTTGTATCCGATATGCCCTACAGAAAGGAACAGATTCTGGGCACCGCTATTGCCCTGCAGGGCCTTGTATCCGCTGACGGCAGCACCGTTATTTATGGTGAAATCCTCAACTGCACAGGACTGACATTGGAAGAAGTTCAGAAACATGTTTCCTATCCCTGCACACTGATTCATGACACAGAAGCTTCAGCCATCGCTGAAATCTGGGCGCGAAAGGATCTGAAAGATTTTGTCCTCTTGTCCTTGACCCGCAATTTCGGAGGAGCCGTCATCATCAACCGCAAGATCCATCGAGGCGAATCATTAAGCAGCGGAATCATCGAGCATATGCGGCTCTACCCTGACGGACGCCCATGTTACTGCGGAAAAAAGGGCTGTATTGAAGCCTACTGCTCCGCTTACGCCCTGCAGGCCATGGCCGGTGAACCTCTGGAATCCTTTTTCCCCGCTATGCATGCGGGAGATGAAAGCCGTATTCAGATCTGGAATCATTATCTTCACGACCTGGCCATTGCCATCAACAATATCCGAATGCTCATTGACAGCGAATATATCATCAGCGGATATCTTCAGGAATTTATGGACGAGAAGGATTTTCAAAAACTGGCGGAATACGCGGACAGAGAATGTCCTTTTGAAATTTCTCATGTGCGGTTATGCCGCAGCGTCTTTTCCGATGGTTCTGCTGCACCCGGGGCAGCCATCTCCCTGGTAGAACCATTTCTGGATTCCATTTAAACGATCCGTACAAAATAGAAAAGCAGGGAACCGGCCCATTACGCCGCTCCCTGCTTTTGTATTTTTTTACTATATTTCCGCTTACCAAATCTCATTGTTGACGCAGATGGCTCCGTAGGGCCGGATGCTCATCCGGTAGGCATTGCCCGCCCCGATGCGCTTCTCCATCATCTCCACATACTCGTCCACCAGGTCGTTGGGCAGCATGGCCATAATGACGCCGGCAAACCCTCCGCCGTGAACACGGCAGGCGCCCCGGCCCTTCTCCGCGATAAACAGTTCCGTGAGCGCCAGGGCAATGGTGATTCCCTGCTCCTGAACGGCCGCCGTGGTATAGCAGTTCTGCAGCCATTTCCAGGAAGAGTTGCCGGAGGCGGTGATATTGGCCAGGAAGTCGCCGAAACGTCCCTCCTTCAAAGCCGCCACCTCAGCGTCCACCCGTTTGTTCTCCTCAAAGAAATGAAGGGCCCGCATGACAGAACGGTCTCCCGCAAACTCACGCACGGCTGCCAGATTGTCCAGAAGCTGCTCCTCCGTGATCTGGGCGCAGACCTCCTTCCCGAAAAACTCCGCTACCTTCTTCATCTCGTTGGGCACGGAAGAATAGTCGGCGCTTAAGTCCGCGTGACCCTTGCCTGTATTGACGATGATCAGGCTGTGATTCTGGGAAGCGAAATCAAAATCAATCTTCTCCACCTCAGGCTTCAGGGGATCCGCAAAATCAATGGTGATCAGACCTCCCACGGCGCAGGCCATCTGGTCCAGCAGGCCGGAGGCCTTGTCCCAGTAATGGTTCTCGGAATATTTGCCTATGTGCGCGTAGGCCACCGTACTCATCTGACTGCCGTTAAAAAATGTATTCAGCATAGAACACAGAAGCATCTCATAGGCAGCTGAAGAACTGACTCCTGCGGAGCTGATGACATTACTGGTCACATAGGCGTCAAAGCCTCCGATATCATATCCGGAATCCTCAAAGCCTTTCAAAAGCCCCTTGGTCAGGTCCACGGTTCCGGCCTTGTCCGGGCCGGGCTCCAGATGGTTCAGATCGATGGTAAACTCCTGGCCGAAGGTCTCGCTTACGATATTCACCTTGTCAGAATGATTCACGGCCGCCACACCCACGCAGTCCAGGTTGATGCTTCCCGCAAGGACTTTCCCGTAATTATGGTCCGTATGGTTGCCGCTGATCTCCGTCCGCCCCGGAGAGCTGAACAGAAGGATGTCCTTCTGACCGAACTTCTCCTCAAAATGTTTGATCAAAGTCTGGTAGCGCTTTCTGGCAGCCTCCGTCTGGTCTTCCCCATACAGCTTCGCAAACAGCCGCTCCGCCGGTTCCGTCTCCAAAAGCTTAAGTGTCTCGGTAATGGTCATAACTTCCCTCCTGCTTTTCTGTCTGTCCCATATTTTTTATCCGAAATAAACGTTTCTGCTCTGATTATAGCAAATTCCGGTGTCATATGGAATAGAGAAACGAGAAAAAATTGCACAGCAGGAAATAAGGGAAAGCCTAAATCTCGTTGGCCGCGAAGTATCCGCTGCGCACCGCTGCCGCGATGTCGGCCGTCTTCTCCCCGGAGCAGTCTCCGACGAAACAGACCGGCACAGTGACGCCTGTCACATCAAAAGGCACCTTCTTTGACCCCACTGCCATGACAACGTAATCGGCAGGCACAGTCATCTTCTCTCCGGTCTCCGTATTCACAGCCTCCACGCCGTCCTTCGTGACCGCCGTCACCTTCGTATTCACATACTGAGCGGCCTTATGTCTGGCAAAATCATCCAGGATTACCGGAAGGATCGTCGTGGATTCTCCCGCCGCGATCTTGTCTGTCATCTCTATAAGGGATACCCGGCAGCCGCGCTCCAGCAGATACTCCGCCGTCTCGGTTCCCACCAGGCCGCCTCCGATGACCGCGCACCGGCCGGAGATCTCCCTGCGGCCCGCCAGCACATCCCAGGCCGAAACCACATTGTCCCCGCAGGCTCCCGGCACCGGCAGCGTCACATTCTCAGCGCCTGCCGCCACAATAACCGCGTCCGCCCCGTTCATCATTTCCACAGTGCAGAGCTGACCCGGACGGAGATCCACGCCCAGCTCCGGCAGAATCTTCTCATAATATTCAATCGACCTGAGAATCTCAGATTTTCTCGGCGGAGCCGCCGCCAGGATGATCTGGCCGCCCAGCCTCTCTTCCTTCTCAAAGACTGTCACCCGGTAACCGCGCTTCGCCGCCACCCGGGCCGCCTCCAGTCCCGCGATGCCGCCGCCAACGACCACCACCTTCTTCTCTCCCTCTCCCGGACGGATGAAGATGGTCTCCTCGTCGCCGTTCTCCGCGTTCAGCACGCAGGATATGTACTTCCGGTTCTGAATCGCGTCCACGCAGCCCTTATTGCAGTTCAGACAGGTGCGGACAGGTTCATCCCTTTCTACTTTGTGAGCAATATCCGGATCCGTCAGCAGGGAGCGGCCGTAACCGATCATATCCGCCTCCCCGGCGGCCAGAATCGCCTCTCCGGCCTCCACGGTGACGACCCGGCCCACCGTGACGATGGGAATCGACACCAGCTTCTTTATTTCCTTCGCCACAGGCAGCGTCCAGTTGTAAGGCAGCGTGCCCATAGGCGGAATCGTATCTCCCATATTGCCGGTATGGTTGGCCTGTGCCACCTGAAGCATCTGCACGCCGGCCTTCTCCAGAAGAACCGCCAGCTTCTTTGCCTCCTCCGGCCTCAGACCGCCCTTTCCGCGGAGCGTGCCGTCCGGATTCTCCGTGATGACCGGAAGCTTGTACTCCAGCATCAGCTCCGGAGCTGCCTCCCGGATTGCGGCAACTATCTCCAGGGCATAGCGCACCCGGTTCTCAAAGGAACCGCCGTACTCGTCCGTCCTGTGGTTCAGAAGCTCAGAACACAGAGAGCCCACCAGCCGGTCACCGTGAATCTCTATGGCATCCGCACCGGCTGCGGCCGCCCGCCTCGCGCAGGCCGCCATGGCTTCCTTGATCTGCGTCAGCTGCTCCACAGAGGCCTCACTGACAAAATGCTGCATATCATGGTGGAGCTTTGCGTAAGCTCCGCTGCGAATCCTGCCGGACTCCTCCATCTTCGCCGCGAATCCTGCCATATCGCCTGCCGCTTTCGCCTCCTGTGCCTCCCGGGCCGCCGTCATGGACTCCATGATCATGCGTCCCACGCCGGGCACATCATACTCCGGATGGAAAATCTGCAGCGCCAGCCTGCAGTCATAGGCATGGAGCGCGTCGGCCAGACGCTTAAAACCGGGAATCTGCCGGTCATCGCACAGCTTCGGCGTCGGCGAGGCCGTATTCACCGGGGCCACGTCACCGATGACCACGTAGGAAACGCCTCCCTTGGCCAGCCTCTCATAGAAATGAAAACTTCTCTCGCCGATGGAGCCGTCCCTCTCCTCATAGCCTGTGGTGAGCGGCGGGAACATAATACGATTCTTCAGCGTCAGGCTGCCGGCCTTCAGGGGCTGCAGCAGTAATGATGATCTTCCCATACATTCTCCTTCTCTTTTCTCCCTCGAAACGTGAACAAGCTGCATTTGATTACGCTTCAAGCATATCATATCCCGGAAAATGTGTCATGGGATTTCATCATTTCCAAAATGCTGTCCTACATTACCGCAAAATAGTGCATGACGGGGAGCCATGGTCCATAGCTCCCCGTCAGTCCCAACAGCATTCCTGCCGCATCGTTCACAAATAAATCCTTAGTTCTCACCTACCAGCCCAAGCATGATCTCACTGCTGCGGGCCAGAAACGCCGTCATCCGCTCCGGAGTCAGGCTTCCGTGGCTTAAAGCGGCCATATCGTAAAGCTGCTTGCAGACCTTCTCCGTCAGCTCGCCCTCACTGTGATTCAGCACATACTGAACCAGCTTATGGTTGGCATTCAGCACCAGGGTCTCGCCCATGCCTCCGAACATGTCGGAATCCATTCCGTACATATTGTACATCCGCATCATATCCTGCATCCTGCGGTTCTCCTCGGAGACGGTGATCATGGACGCCACCTGGTCGTCCTTCAGCTTCTCCACCTTGATCTCCAGCTTATCGTTGGCAAGAGCCTTCTTGAAGGTCTCCGTCAGCTTGTCGCTGTCAGCCTTGAAGCTCTCCTTGTCGGCCTCTCCGACCTCCTCCTTGAAGTTGGAGCTTACGTCCGCGTCGATGCGGAGGAACTTCAGGCCCTCATTCTTCTGCTCCAGCTGATTGATGAAGGGGCTGTCAATGTTGTGACCCAGAATCACGGCATTTAAGCCTTCCTTACGGAACATGTTAATATACTGGCCCTGCTCCTTCTCGTCAGTCACATAGTAGATGATGTTCTCGTGCTTTTCCTTGGCGTCTTCCTTACAGTCGGTGAGAGTCAGATACTTGCCGCTCAGATCCTTAAACAGGATATAATCGTTCATCTTCTCCTCAAACTTGTCGTCCTTTAAGCAGCCGAACTTGATGAAGGGGCTGATGTCGTCCCAGTATTTTTCATAGCTCTCCCGGTCGGTCTTGCACATGCCGGACAGCTTATCCGCCACCTTCTTGGTGATGTAATCGGAAATCTTCTTCACAAATCCGTCGTTCTGCAGAGCGCTTCTGGATACGTTCAGGGGCAGGTCCGGACAGTCGATGACGCCCTTCAAAAGCATCAAAAACTCCGGAATCACTTCTTTAATATTATCGGCGATAAACACCTGGCTGTTGTACAGCTTGATGGTTCCCTCAATGCTGTCGTACTCCGTATTGATCTTGGGGAAGTACAGGATTCCCTTCAGGTTGAAGGGATAGTCCATGTTCAGGTGGATCCAGAACAGCGGCTCCTTGTAATCCAGAAATACCTTCCGGTAAAACTCCTTGTACTGCTCCTCGGTGCACTCATTGGGATGCTTGTTCCACAGAGGACTGATATCGTTAAGGGGCACCGGCCGCTTAAGAATCTTATATTTCTCCTTCGCCGGAGAAACCTCTACCGTCTCCTTCTCTCCGTTCTCATTCTCCTTCTCCTCGGTCTTGGCCTCCTCCACGATCGTCTCAATGATCGTGTCCTTCTCCGTCAGCTCATCCTTCTCGATCGTCTCATACTGAGGCTCCGCGGTTGCATTGTTCAGGAAAATGGGAACCGGCATGAAGCCGCAGTACTTCTCGATCACCTCGCGGGCCCGGTACTCGTTGGAAAACTCCACGCTGTCCTCGTTCAGATACAGGGTCACCGTGGTACCCAGCGTATCCTTGTCTCCGTCTCCCATCACATACTCGGTGCCGCCGTCGGACTCCCAGTGAACCGGCTTCGCCCCCTTCTTATAGGAGAGGCTGTCGATGGTCACCCGGTCCGCCACCATAAAGGCGGAATAGAAGCCCAGGCCGAAATGCCCGATGATCTGATCCTCATTGGCCTTGTCCTTATACTTCTCCAGGAAATCCTGGGCCCCGGAAAACGCGATCTGGTTGATGTACTCGTCCACCTCTTCCTGGGTCATGCCCAGGCCGTTGTCGGTCACGGCGATGGACTTGTCCGTGGAATTGACCGTCACCTGAATCTTATACTCCAGGTCTTCCGGCTTCTCAAACTCTCCCATCAGCTCCAGCTTCTTCAGCTTGGTGATGGCATCGCAGCCGTTGGAAATCAGTTCCCGGTAAAAGATATCGTGGTCGGAATACAGCCATTTCTTAATGACCGGAAATATATTTTCACTGCTGATAGATAAACTGCCTTTTTTTGTTGCCATATAAATCATCCTTCTTTCTTTTTGCTTTCATAAAAACAGTGTAGTACGATTCCGGCCATTTGTCAACAAGAATTTAGCACTCAATTCTTGTGAGTGCTAATAATTTATGTTTTATAAGGGAATTGGCGGGAAAATAACGAAAACTACTTGCACCACGCTTTCAGATATGTTATATTTGATGTGTAAAGGGAAAGCCAGAGACACGGCCTACCCCCAGATAGATTAGTTAAACCCTTAACGGGCCGCCGTCACTAGTGCGAGTAGTGGCGGCTATTTCTTTCCCCTGAAGATCTGATGACAAAGACCTATCAGGGCTACAATGAATATACCAATCTGAATTAAGTCAGAATATGTAATCATTGGCACGCCCTCCTTTCTTTCGTGCCCATAGGGCATGATATCCGGAGGGTTAGCCCCTCCGAAAAGCTGGAGGGTAGGCCGCCTATATGCGCTCTGGTTTCCCATGTGTCAGATTATATCATACCAATTTTCGATTGTATAGAACGTTAAAAAGTCCTATCTTCCCGTTTTTATCTTGCATCTACAGTCCCAGCCTGCGCAGGATTCCATCCACATCCACCCCCGGATGAGTCACATACATGCGGCAGATCTGCTCCGCCAGCTGCCGGGAAATCCCGGCGCGCCTGGCTATCTCCTCCATGGACCGCCCCCGGTCCATATCCCGCATGACCCCGGGAATCCGCCGCCGGATATCGGCCGGAACCGGCGCTTCCGCCGCCCGGGAAGCCTTCACCCGGGAAATCTTCGCCTGAGAAGTTTTCTCCTGGGAAATCCTCTCCCGGGGAATCTCAATCCGCTCCGTCCGGCAGGTTCCGTCCTCCATCACCTCCATGACCGCCATGGTAACGGGCAGCCTGAACCTGGCAGGGCCGCAGCTTCCGGGATTCAGCCACAGGACGCCTCCCTCCCGGTACTCTGCGTATTGATGAGAATGGCCGCAGACCGCCACGTCCGCCCGGGCCGCATCCCCGGTCAGGGTGTTCCGGTCATGTATCATAAAAAATGTAATCCCAAGCAGGGTGACCGTCCGGCTCTCGGGCAGTTCCTCGGCCCAGCCGCCGTCGCAGTTTCCCCGGACGGCGTAGACCGGCGCGGCGGCGCCCAGCCTTTCCAACACTTCCCGGCTGCCCACATCGCCGCCGTGAAGCACGGCGCAGCAGCCCTGCACCGCCTCCAAAACCTCCTGCCGCAAAAGCCCGTGGGTATCTGAGAGAATGGCGATTCGCCCTCTCAGTCTCTCTCCCATCCCGTCGCCCCCCTATATCCCGTCCCGTTCCCGGTCCGTCACAAAAGGAATCTCCTTCTTTCGGAAATAATCCGCCACCGCCTGATCCCAGGCTCTTTCCAGGGACTTGTCCATGGTAAAGACTCCCGCCGCCGTTCCCGTGACACAGTCAATGTTGCCCTGACCGTAACGGACATTCAGATACAGCCCGGGAGGCTGCTCCTGCGTCCGGGCCATTCCTCCGGCAGTCATAAATTTCTCCGTCTGCTCCGGGGGCAGCTGAAACACGATCTGAAAGCGCTCCGGCAGCCTTTTGCCCTTGATCAGAGAGTAGCAGAAAGGCTTCAGCGCGGCCCAGTCCGCGTACTCTCCTGCCCGTCCGTCCTCCAGCTCCTCCGCCGTATAGTATCCCTTTCTGGTCCTGCCGTCTATGGAAAATGTACTGAACGTCACAAAAACCGCTTCCTTCACCCAGAACCGGTCAAACAGCTGTCCTATGAACAACTCTGACGTAAATTTTTTTCTGTCCTCTATCCGAAAGGCAATCATCGTCTTTCCCCGCCAATTTTAAAGTAACGGCGCACCGTCTCTTTTATCTTAGCCCATTCTGACTCACATTTCAACCGGATTTCCCCTTATCTTTCACTCAGCGGCGGTTTTTGACGTATTTTGACTATTTTTATCTTTCTTCGACAATATTTGTCGAACTTTTCTCGTTGCGTTACCTATTATAACCTTTTACGATTATTTATACAAATCGGTAAAAGGGGCAACGACATGGATTATGGCTTGGATTATGAGAACACGGTCAAGGGCATTCTGAGACAGCTGGGCGTAGGCCACAGCTACCAGGGATACGAATACGTAACCTACGGGCTTCTTCTGGTGCTTCAGGATAAAAGCCGCCTGGAATTCGTGACGAAATCTCTGTACCCCGATATCGCCAGCAAATACCATACCTCCTGGAAATGCGTGGAGCGCAATATCCGCACTGTCATCGACGTGGCGTGGAAAGATGGGAATTCCGGGCTGCTTGGCAGAATCTGCGGAAACAAGCCGATCCAAAAACCGCGCAACGCCCAGTTTTTTGAACTTATGTATGAATATATCACCCGATACTACGGCGCTTACGCGGAAACCGCCGCAACCGGCCAGGAGCTTTACACCAACAGCTGCCCCGACAACTGCATCTGCCTGGAAACGGGACGACCCTGCGAACGCCTGCTGATGCTCCAGAAACAGATTGAGGAGCTGAAACGGGAGCGCGAACCTGGTCCTAGTAGCCCTGACCTCCAAATTCTTCCTGATATAAACTGAAGAAATTGGAAGTGCTGGTCTCATCCTCCGGCAAAAAATGAATATCCTCCCATATCCCGTCGGGAAACTCAAGCTGGTGCTCCGCCTGGAACTGGGAATAAATCTGCTGAAAGACCTGGGTTTTGCGTTCCTCGTAAATCTGGGTCTTTCTCTGTTGGGTTGCTTCCATGTCATAATCGCTGACGCACTGGAAAATATAGAACCATCCGTCGCCTCCCGGAGTCAGAGGACTCAGCTCTCCCGGAGCAAGGCTGAAAGCAGCGTCCTCGGCCGCCTTGGGCAGCTGCCCCCGCCCCATCTGAAGCTCGATCTGCTCTCCCTCGCTGGTCTCCCTGGCCACGGACATAAAATCCGCTCCGTCCTGACTTACCCTCTTGTGAACGGCCACTGCGGCCTCAGGGCTGGATATCTGGATCATCCGCACCGTTATGACCTTGGCCTCGCTGTCGCTGACCTCCAGATCTACATTCTTCGTCAGCTCCCCCACCACCTTGTTGGCCAGATAGTACTGCTGGTACATGGTTTCCACATCTTCCTGCTCGATCCCCATGTAAGCGATATCCTTGCCGGACAGGCCGTTGTAATAAGTCTCGGCCAGAACCCGCAGACGGTCCTTCTCACTGCTGGACAGGGTGATCCCCTGCTCCTCCGCCAGAAGATTCATGGTCTTCAGATTTTCCAGAAATGTTCTTACCTGGCTCAGAAGGTAGGTCTCAAAGGTCTCCCCGTCATCCAGAACCACCTGCCAGATCCGGTCTGTGTACGTATTCTGATACCGGTTTCTCTCCGTCGCCACCACAATCATAGCCTGGGCCTTTGTGTAGGCACCGTCCTCCTCATCGGACGTTTTGGGCAGAATGGAACTGCATCCGCTCAGAAGAACGGACACCGCCAGAAGCACTGCCAGCCAGACTCTGTAACGAAACCTCATACAACCTGCACTCTCTTTCCAAGGAAATACTGTCTGAAAACGTATAAAGCATCTGCCCACAGGTTTTCCCACGAGCAGATGCTTCTCTGGTGAAAATCCAATCAATACCACATGTCCACCGCCAGGGCCGTCAAAATCCCCAGCACCGCGCCGACAAACACCTGCAGCGGCGTGTGGCCTACAAATTCCTTCAGCTTCTCCTGAATCTCCTGATTATCCAGCTTGAACCAGTCCTGCTCAATGATCAGGTTCAGGAGCTTGGCCTGCTTGCCGGTCTCCTGCCGGACGCCGGTGGCATCGTACATGACCACCGCAGCCAGCACAAAGCTGACGGCAAATTCAAAGGAAGACAGGCCGCACCGCAGGGCGCTGGAGGTTACCAGGGCGCACACGATGGAAGAATGGGAACTGGGCATGCCTCCGGACCCGACCAGCCGCTCCGGACGAAAGCTCTTGTTGAACCCGAAATCAATACAGGTCTTCAGTATCTGGGCTATCGTCCACGCAATAACAGAGCTAATCAAAATCTGGTTGTCTATCAGTTCCTGCCAAAAACTCATGTTCTCTCCTGCCTGTTCTGTCCGCGCTATCCGATCAGCCAGTCATACAGCTCCTGATACTTCAGAGCGGAGGCGTTCCAGGAATAATCCTTCGCCATGGCCCTGTCGACCAGCTTGTTCCAGTCGCGCTTTTTATCATAATAGATCCGCTCCGCATAGCGGATGGAATCCAGCATCTCGTGGGCGTTGTAGTTGGCAAAGGAGAATCCTGTGCCGGTGCCCTCGTATTCGTTGTACGGCTCCACCGTATCCTTCAGACCGCCGGTCTCCCTGACAATGGGAAGAGTCCCGTAGCGCAGGGACATCAGCTGGCTGAGTCCGCAGGGCTCAAACAGAGACGGCATCAGGAACGCGTCGCAGGACGCGTAGATCTTGTGGGACAGCGGGTTGGAGTAGTAAATATTGGCGGATACCTTGCCCGGATATTTCCAGGCGAAATGACGGAACATGTTCTCATAGCGCTCGTCGCCGGTACCCAGAACCACCAGCTGGACGGCGTCCTGACAAAGCTCATCCATCACATACTGAATCAGATCGAAGCCCTTCTGGTCCGTAAGCCGGGAGACTATGCCGATCATCATCATCTTGTCGTTCTCCTCCAGCCCCAGCTCCTTCTGAAGGGCCCTCTTGTTCTTGATCTTCTCCTTACGGAAGTTCTCCGCCGTATAATTGTGCTCAATATAGGTGTCCGTCTCCGGATTGAACTCGTCATAGTCGATGCCGTTCACAATGCCCCGCAGGCTGTTGGACCTGGCTCTCATAAGCCCGTCCAGACCTTCGCCGTAGAAGGGAACCTTGATCTCCTCCGCATAGGTATCGCTGACGGTGGTAATGGCGTCGGCAAACACGATGCCGCCCTTCAGCAGGTTGCCGTTCTTGTAGGCTTCCATCTTGTCCGGCGTAAAGTAGTAGTCTGACAGGCCGGTCAAATACTGGATGGTCTTCACATCCCAGACGCCCTGGAACTTCAGGTTGTGGATGGTGATGACCGACTTCATATTCTGGAAGAATTCGCCTCCGCGGAACCGGTCCTTCAGATATACGGGAATCAGGCCGGTCTGCCAGTCATGGCAGTGGACCACATCCGGTTTAAAGCCGATGACCGGGAGAGCGGACAGGGCCGCATTGCAGAAAAACGCGAACTTTTCAATATCAAACAGCCAGTCGCCGTAAGGCCTGTCGCCGTTAAAATACCACTCATTATCGATAAAATAAAAAATAACGCCTTCATACTCGCACTGAAGGATCCCCACGTAACGGCTCTGCCCCAGATAGTCCATATAGAAGTGGTCCATATAGTTCAGCTTATCTTTCCACTCCTGCCTCATGCACATGTACTTGGGAAGCATGACCCTCACATCATAATACTCCTTATTGAAGCACTTGGGAAGAGAGCCGGCCACATCCGCCAGCCCGCCTGTCTTGATAAAGGGAACCGCCTCTGATGCCACAAATAAAACCTTCTTCATAAGATACCTCCTCCATGGACACGTATTCATAATCCCCTGATAAATTATAGTATACAATACTTTTTCCAAATTAGGAAGTAGATTCTTGAAGTTTTATGCGAAGATTACCGGATTTTGCCGTCGACAGACTCTCAGAGGCGCTTATAATCCAGTCGGATCTTGTCCGACAGAAGAGCAATGAACTCCGAGTTTGTCGGCTTGCCCTTTCCGTTGCTCACCGTATAGCCGAAAATCTCATTGATGGTGTCCATCTTTCCCCTGCTCCAGGCAACCTCTATGGCGTGCCGGATTGCCCTCTCCACGCGGCTCGGCGTAGTCTGATGCTTTTTGGCGATATTCGGGTAGAGAACCTTCGTCACCGACGACAGCATTTCCTGGTCCAGCACCGACGAGGTGATGGCGTCCCTCAGATACTGATATCCCTTAATATGCGCCGGCACTCCGATCTCATGCAGGATCTGGGTCACGTCGTTTTCCAGGTTCTGCTCCATATACTCCACCTGGCTCTCATAGGGCTTTACTTTTCTGGCGTAATTCAGATTCATGCCCTTGGGCCGGGAAGAATAGGTGGCCAGCCGCCGTATCTTGTCCAGAACCACATCCTTCTTAAAGGGTTTCATGATAAAATAGCTGGCGCCCATGCCGAAGGCGTCCTCCGTCACATTATCGCTCCCGGCCGCGGATACCATAATAAACGACGGGTTTTTCTCAAGGTGTCCCTCATTTTTCACTTTCTCCATTACAGAAAGTCCATCCATCCCTGGCAGAATCACATCTAAGAGAACGATGTCCGGTCTTGTGTTCATAATCATATCATAAGCTTCATCTCCGGTACCGGCCTTGCCTACTACATGAAACTCATCCTCTTCCTCAAGCATGGTATTGAGCAAGTCCAATGTTTTAGGGTTATCTTCTGCGATTGCTATGTTCAGGGTTGTCATTTTCTGTCCTCCTTTTTTGTTGGTATTACGATTATAGACTCCGATTTTTGCAGGTTGCAATTGGATTCAATCGCAAGTTTCGACATCAGCGGGCCGGGACATTTCCCTGAAACATGACAAAAAACGACACAAAAAGAAGGACCCGCAGGCCCTTCTTTCCTTTCACCGGAGATTTCCGTTCTATTCTACCAAAATCAGCTCATATTCCCTGGAGCCGATACCCAGCTCCGCGGCCGCCTCAATCGTGTGGATGCCGTGACGGCTCTCGATCCGCTCGATCAGATGGCCCTGGCCGGGATCGTCTTTGGCGGCGTAGACCAGATCCAGGCAGGCCTGGTCAATGGCCACCGGATCTAAGGACGCCAGAATGCCGATATCCTTCATGCAGGGATCCTCCGCCACCGCGCAGCAGTCACAGTCCACGGACATGTTCTTCATCACGTTGATGTAGGCGGCGTTGCCCTTGAAATAATCCACCACAGAGCTGGCCGCGTCCGCCATGGCCTCCATGAACCGGTCCACATCCGTAGACCAGAAAGCCTCCGTATCGCCTGCCCCGTGAATATAAGCCTTGCCGTAGGAGGAGCCGATACCGATGGACAGCTGCTTCAGCGCCCCGCCGTAGCCTCCCATGGGATGCCCCTTAAAATGGGACAGCACCAGCAGGGAGTCGTAATTGGCCAGGTTCTTTCCGACATAGTTCTTCTTGATCTGCTTTCCGCCGGGAATCTCCAGAACCATGTCCGGGCCCTCCCCATCCAGCAAGTCTACCTGAAAATAATCGCTCCACCCATGCTGTTTTAATGTCTTCAGGTGCTTCTTCGTCGTCTCACGGGAGCCCTCGTAGGCAGTATTGCACTCGGTTACCACCGCGCCTGTGGCGTCGATGATGGGTTTCCAGAAATCCGGGCGAAGGAAATTCTGATTTCCGACTTCTCCGGAGTGAACCTTAGCGGCTACTCTGCCGGGCAGGTCCTTTTCCAGAAGCCTGTACATTTCCAGCACTTTTTCCGGAGTAATCGTTTTTGAAAAAAACACTTTTGATTTCATACACAGATGCCTCCTCTTCTATTTTCTAATTTTTTATTTGTGATAAGGGGTCCCGGCCAGTATCTGATAGCTGCGGTAGATCTGCTCCAGGAGCACTACCCGCATCAGCTGGTGGGGAAACGTCATGGGCGAAAAGCTCAGAAGCAGGTCCGCCCGGTCAAGCACCGCCCGGGAAAGTCCCAGAGAACCTCCGATGATAAAAATGATCTGACTCCGCCCGGACACTCCCAGCCGGTCTATCCTGCCGGCCAGTTCCTCCGAACTCATCATCTGTCCCTCTATGGCCAGGGCGATAACATAGGCTCCGTCCCGGATATGGGACAGGATCCGCTCCCCCTCCCGGTCCTTTATCTGCCGGACCTGAGCCTGACCGGCCTTATCCGGCGTCTTCTCATCCGCCACCTGGACGATCTCCAGCCGGCAGAAACGGCTCAGCCTTTTGGAATACTCACTGACAGCCTCCTCATAGAACCGTTCCTTCAGTTTTCCTACAACGATCAGCGTAATCTTCAAACTGCTCTCCCGAAAGCCCTGCGGCCGGCAGGCCCTTTATTTCTCCTTGACTCTGAAATAATAACCCACGCCCCACTTGGTATGAACGAACTGAGGCGCGCTGGGGCTTGGCTCGATCTTCTCCCTCAGTCTTCTTACGTGCACGTCCACAGTCCGCACATCGCCGGTATCCAGGGCCCGGTTGCCCCACACGTAGCCCAGAAGCTCCTCCCTGCTGTACACCTTGTTGGGATTGCACACCAGAAGCTCCAGAAGATCGAACTCCTTGGCCGTCAGGTTGATCTCCTTCTCTCCCACAAACACACGGCGGCTGTCTCTGTCCAGGCTCAGGCTGCCGGCGGTGACCACATTGCGCTCCGGCTCCCTGCTCTGCTTCTCCCTGCGGGCGTTGCGGCGAAGTATGGCCTTGATCCTGGCCTTTACCTCCAGAATGTTAAAGGGTTTCGTCACATAATCGTCCGCCCCGTATTCCAGCCCCAGAATCTTATCCATATCGTTTCCCTTGGCCGTCAGCATGATAACCGGCACATCGGAAAATTCCCGGATGGACTGGCATACCTCGTAGCCGTCCGCCTTGGGAAGCATCACATCCAGAAGAACGATATCGTATTTATTTGCCTTTACCTGGCTGACGGCCTCCTCGCCGTCATAGGCGCAGTCCACCTCATAGCCGTCCTGCTCCAGGCTGAAACGAATCCCTTTTACAATCAGTTTCTCATCATCTACTACCAGCACCCTCGCCATCTCACACTTTCCTCCCGCTTATCTATCAGACCGACGCACGACAATAGCGTCTCTAATTTTCTCAAATACAGCCGCCTTGATACCCGGCACCTTCATCACGTCTTCCGCTTGCTGAAAAGGCCCCTGCTCCTGCCGGTACCGGAGAATCTCCTCCGCCCGGACCCGGCCTATGCCGGGAAGGGTCATAAGCTCCTCCCTGCCCGCCGTATTCAGGTCCACCCTGCCGTCTTCCTCTGCTTCCGACTGTCCCATGATCTCCGCCTGCCCCATGAGCTCCGTCTGCCCCGCGGCCTCCATGCGGCTCCACTCTTCCTCAGACGGCACAGCGATCTTCATTCCGTCCGACACCTTCTGGGCCAGATTCAGGCCGGCCTGCGCCGCCTGCTCCGTAAACCCGCCCGCCAGCTCCACTGCCCTGCAGATCCGGTCGCCCTCCCTGAGCCGGTAAACGCCGGGATTTCTGACCTCACCGCAGATATGTACATAAATCTCATCGAGCGGCGGCACGTCCCCGCCGGTTCCAGGTACATTCTCACCGGGCAGCACTTCGACCTCATCAGTTCCAGGCACATTCTCGCCGGGCAACACTTCGACCCCATCAGCACCAGGCACATTTTCGCCGGGCAACACTTCGACTTCACCGGGCAACAGCTCGCCCCCGCCGGTCCCCGGCACGAAACCGGACCCGGAAGCTCCGGCTTCCTTCTCCGAAACCGGGTCATAGCCGCGGCAGTAGCATATGCCCGCTGCCAGCAGACATATGCCAAGCATCAAACCTTTTGCATATGATTTTTTCATGGTACTCCTCCTTCCGCCATGCGACAGGAGCACCATTTTCCGTTTACTCTACTATTCTACCTAAATCATCCTGCAAATACAAGAAGATTTTCTCCAAAAAATGGCGAATTTCTAATAACGGAAAATCACGATGCCGGCGATGGCCACGGCGGCCCCCAAAAGCTTTTTCCACTCAAATCCCACCCGCTCCGTTCCGAACAGCCCGAACACTTCGATGCAGTAGGCCACGATGATCTGCGCCACCACGATAAGCAGGGCCGACCGGGCCGGTCCCAGGCTTTCCACGCTCTTTATCACGGTAAAGGTAATGAACGCCCCGATCAGGCCTCCTGTCAGCATGTACCAGGGCTGCACCTGCCACAGGCCGCTTACCTGCTGGCGTCCCGTAAACAGCCACATAACCAGGCACATGAGAAACGCCGTCATCTGCACCCAGCCGGAGGACACCCAGATACTGGTCTGTTTGGTCACCTCCGTGTTAAACACTCCCTGTACGCTCATCAGCGCGCCGGACAGCAGCGCAGTCAATATTCCCCACATAGTCTTCTCTTCTCCTTCTCTTTCCGCCGCGCCCCTCTTTTGCGGCAGCATTTTCCCTGAACCATAGTTTGCGCCCAAAAGGGCGAATTATTCACTGCAAAGGATCGGAAACTGTGGTATACTAGAAACTAGAAGCTCTATTCACTTTAATTTTCCAAGATAACTCGTGTATGAAAAAGACCGTCCCCGAAGTACCCGAACTGGCGCATAAAGCAGTTGGGGGACAATCATAA
>CANQSK010000017.1 GCA_947626475.1 uncultured Lachnospiraceae bacterium | reverse complement strand
CGGGAGATCGTCCCCACATGGGCCGCCGACATCAGGCAGAACAGGCAGATAACCGCCATGCTGCCCACAAGGAAGTCTCGTCCTGCCTCTACGCGGACGGCTCCGCTTCTGCCGGAACCACGCCCCAAAGACAGAAGGCGCCGTATCCATTTGCCGGTCAGACACAAATACAGCAGATACGCTCCCGACACCAGAACGGGAATCAGTATTACATGAATCCACAGCGCCGCCGCGTACACAGCCGCCATGGCCGCCAGACGAACCCTTCCTCTGGTATACCTCCCAAGGAGCACCAGGACCGCAAAAAGCGCCGCTAGTTCAAGCATCATGGCGCGAAATTCCGGCGCGGCAATATGCCAGGAGAAAACGCCTTTCAGAAAGAGCCGGTCAAATCCATGGACAATGGCGCCGGTCACAGCCAGAGCCGCGATCAGCCACAGAGCCTTTTCTTTTTTGGATAGACCGAAAAAGCGTTCCATACATCCCCCTGTTATCCGGTAACCTGAATCTCAATATTGGAATGGGTCGGCACCCGTTTCTCAACAGGCGGCAGCTCCATATAATCGCCGTAGATCTGTGTAAGCACCTGATGGCTGTCCGCAGGGGCCATGAGAACCGTATCCTCAAAGGGCATGTCTACGGACCGGCCGCTCCAGGCCTTCTCCACCGTCACGCGGAGAAAATCCGGCTGGTAATTGCTGTAATAGAGAAGGGAACTTTTTCCCTTTCGGTCCTTCAGGGCAACGTTTCGCTGCCAGCGGTACAGAACCTTCATGGGAATCCGCCTTCCCGCGCAGGCCAGCACTCTCACTGCCATGCGTCCGGCCCGGCCGTATTTGGAATAGTCCAGCCGGTACCGGTGCCCCATGGCCAGGCCATAGATAACGGTGTGAAGCAGCTTCGTCCAGGAGGCCGCCAGACGGTTTTGGGGAAGCTCGTCCAGAATGAACACATCCACCCACAGATGATTCAGCTTACCCCCGTAAAATTTCATCAGGCCGTCGTCCTCATGGGTCTGACTGTTCAGATACAGGATCCGGGGCGTAAAATCAAAGAAGACGCGGCTGCCCAGATTCTTAGGCTCCAGAAAACGCATGCCGTCCGGCAACTCTTTCTGGACCACCCTGGCAAAACGCTCATAATTCTCCCTGGTAAACGCCACATCCGCGTCGTCGTCCCAGGGAATAAATCCGCCGTGGCGCACCGCCCCCAGCAGGGTGCCGGAATCCATCATATAGGAAATCCCATATTTCCTGCAGATCCGGTCGATCTCCTTCAGAATGCTGAGGCTGGCCTGATGAACCGCGGCCAAAGTATCATTTTTTTCCATAAAATCCTTTCCCTCTGTCAGAGCCCTATTGCCTGCCGGATTGTTTTCGCCATATAATCAATCATCTCATCGGTCATTCCGGGATAAACTCCCACCCAGAAGGTATCCTCCATGATACGGTCCGTGTTGATCAGCTCTCCCGCAACCCGGTATCCCTCGCCGGCCGCACGCATCTGGTCAAAACAGGGATGCTTGGTCAGATTTCCCGCAAACAGCATCCTGGTCTGAACTCCGTGGGACTCCGCGTACCGGACCACCTGATTTCTCTCGGTTCCCTCCCGGCAGGTGATCAGAAAACCGAACCAGCTGGGCCGGGAATTTTCCGCCGCCTGAGGCAGGAGCAGTTTCTCTTCCGTGCCCTCAAGCCCTTTATACAGCCGGTCAAAGTTGTGGCGCCGCCTCTCCACAAAGGAGGGGAACTTGTCGATCTGGGCGCACCCGATGGCCGCCTGCAGATCCGTAGCCTTCAGATTATATCCAAAATGGGAATACACATATTTATGGTCGTAGCCCAGGGGAAGCTCCCCGTACTGCCGGTCAAACCGGTGCCCGCACAGATTGTCATGTCCGGGAGGGCAGACGCAGTCGCGGCCCCAATCCCTGAAGGAGCGGATAATCCTGTGGAGCAGAGGATTGTCCGTGTAGACGGCCCCTCCCTCTCCCATGGTCATGTGGTGAGGCGGATAGAAGCTGGATGTCCCGATATCCCCCACTGTTCCCGTAAATCTTTCCTGACCGTCTATGGTATACCGGCTGCCCAGGGCGTCACAGTTGTCCTCGATCAGCCACAGACCATGCTTTTCACAGAACCGCTTTACGGCGGCCAGGTCAAAGGGATTGCCCAGGGTATGAGCCAGCATCACAACGCGGGTTTTGTCGGAACAGGCTTCCTCCAGTCTGTCCACATCAATATTGTACTGAGGGATGGTCACATCCACGAACACCGGGACCACGCCGTACTGGATCGCCGGCGCTACCGTGGTAGGAAATCCGGCCGCCACCGTGATCATCTCATGGCCCGGCTTTACCTGCCTCTCGCCCAAAAGCGGCGATGTCAGCGCCATGAAGGCCGCCAGGTTGGCGGACGAGCCGGAGTTTACCAGGGAACAGTACCGGACGTTGAGATATCGGGCCAGCTTCTCCTCAAACTGGTCTGTGTACCGGCCGGATGTCAGCCAGAACTCCAGGGCGCTGTCCGCCAGATTGATCATCTCCGCCCTGTCGTACACCCGGGAGGCGTAAGGGATCCGGTCCCCCTCCTTATAAGGTTTCTTCTGATGGTACCTGTCGCAATATTCTCCTACCAGCTCCAGGATCTCCTGCCGCGCCTGAGCCTCTGTCTTTCCTTCAAACATCTCTCGTTTTCCTTCCTGTACTATCCTGTCATCGTTCAAAAAATCTCCGGATCTGCCTGTCCATGGCCTCCGAGGCAGATCTTCCGGCCAGCCAGTCTTTCGTCCATTCCACTGTCCAGCCCACGGCTTCCGCCACGCCCATGCGGGGCTGCCAGCCAAAGGTCTTTTTTATCCTGGAGCAGTCCAGCTTCAAGAAATTGGCTTCATGAGGTCCGCCGTCGCTCTGGCTGACCCAGGCTGCCCCTTCGCCCCAGGCCTGACAGAACAGATCCGCCAGCTCCCCGGTTGTCACACAGTCCTTATCATCCGGCCCTACGTTATAGTATCCTTCATAAGATCGGTCTCCATACTGCTTCATGGCGATCAAAAGATATGCCCCGAGAGGTTCCAGCACATGCTGGAAGGGCCGGGTGGAACGGGGATTCCGGACCACGATCTTCTGTCCCTTCTCCATTGCCCGGACACAGTCCGGAATGATACGGTCGCTGGCGAAGTCGCCTCCGCCGATGACATTGCCGGCTCTCGCCGTGGAGACGGAACATCTGCCGTCGCCGAAGAAGGAGCGGGCGTAGCTGTGAGTCACCAGCTCCGAGCAGGATTTGGAGTTGGAATAGGGATCATAGCCGTCCAGCGGGTCGCATTCCCGGTAACCGTATTCCCACTCCCGGTTCTCATACACCTTGTCCGTCGTCACATTCAGGAACGACTTTACTGAGGGAGTCAGCCGCGCGCATTCCAGCACATTAACTGTCCCCATCACATTAGTCTCATAGGGATAGACCGGCTCCCGGTAGGACTCCCGCACGATCGGCTGCGCCGCCAGATGGAGCACAACCTCCGGCTTCTTCTCCTCAAAGACCTGCCTCAGGCCCTCAAGGCTTCGGACGTCCCCGATCCGGCTGTCCATGGCGGCCTCCAGACCGGCCAGCTGAAACAGGCTGGGCTCCGTCCCCGGCTCCAGGGCGTAGCCGGTTACCTCCGCTCCAAGACCTGTCAGGATCCGGCTCAGCCAGCTGCCCTTAAAGCCTGTGTGTCCCGTCACAAGCACTTTCTTTCCGTTATAAAAATCTCTCAGTTCTTCCCAGGAACCTGTCATATTCGTTCTTTTCCTCTCTTCTGCCGCCTATTTCCAGATCTTCCATGGCGCGTTGCCGCTCTGCCACAGCTCTTCCAGCTTTTTCATCTCCCGCTGGGTATCCATACACTGCCAGAAGCCTGTATGCCGGTAGCTCATCAGCTGTCCCTCGGCTGCCAGCTTCTGCATAGGCTCTTTCTCAAACACAGTGCTGTCATCCTTCAGATAATCGAATATCCGGGGATTCATCACCATGAAGCCGCCGTTGATCAGGGTCGTATCCTCCTCCTCTTTCTCCCTAAAGGACAGGACCACATTGTCAGGGGAGATATCCAGCACTCCCTTCATCTGGGCGATGCTGACCGTAGTAATGGTAGCAGTCTTCCCATGGCTTTTGTGAAAACGGAGCAGTTCGTCCAGATTCACTGTGCTGACTCCGTCGCCGTAAGTGAGGAAAAACGGCTCGTCGCCGATATACGGCTGGATCCTCTTGACCCGACCGCCGGTCATGGTGTGGAGTCCCGTATCCACCAGCGTCACCTTCCAGGGTTCCGCGTAGTTATTGTGAACCTCCATCCGGTTGTTGGCCAGATCAAAGGTCACATCGGACATGTGCAGGAAATAATCGGCGAAAAACTCCTTTACCACATACTGTTTATATCCCAGGCAAATTACAAACTCATGAAACCCGTACTCGGAATAGTATTTCATAATATGCCACAGGATCGGCCGTCCGCCTATCTCGACCATGGGCTTTGGCTTCAGATGGCTCTCCTCGCTGATCCGGGTACCCAGGCCGCCGGCCAGAATGACTACCTTCATCACTTTTTCCTCCGTCTTTTATCTGCTGCTCTACTGCTCTGCCGCCTCAGGAACCCGGCCGTCATAAAACACGTTCCACCCCTGTTCCTTTAAGATCGTCAGAGCGCTCCGCACCGCCTGCCCGCTTTCCGGACGGCTGGTACGGTATTCAAAGTTTTCTCTCAGTTCATCGTCTGTCCGGTTCTCAAAATCCAGAGCCAGCCGGGCTCTTTCCGTACAGGTCTCTTTTCGGTAATGGGCGATCTCCAGTTCATGCTCCGTCATCTGAACATTTCCTGCCAGAAACAGAACCGCCATGGCTCCCATAACTCCCCGCAGAACCGCCCTCCCGCTCCGCCACGCCAGGGCAAAGGTCAGAAGGATCCCCAGGATCCCCACCTGAAACTGCAGCGCGTAGCGGGAACTCATTCCGTAATCTTCTATAAGGAAATTCCATCTGGTAAAGGTCACCAGCGCGTGATTCAGGCCTCCCGAGCCAAGCAGGATCAGCGGGAAAATGGTCTTCTCATAGAGTCGGCAGCGCCACTGAAGCCACAGAGCCAGCAGATAAGCCGCCATGACCAGGCCTCCCAGGACCAGATACGGCAGGTTCGTGGAGAAGGCCTCTCTGGCATACTCGGCGCCTACTACCATGGACGCGAAGGATTTCACCACAAAACGGACAAAATATCCCGGCGTCTCCAGAAGCTGGGGAAGCAGCGGGATATCCTGCATGCCCGCATGGTCCTCCACCGCAAAGGAATTGCTGATCAGGTAGAGGATAAACGGCAGGATCACCGCTGTCATATAACCGGCATATTCCCGAATCCGGCTTCTTCCCTCTTTCCTGAGCAGAAGCATCTTCAGTCCGTAGGCCAGCAAAAGCACCACTGTATAGATCGCGCAGTAAGGGCCGGTTACACCCAGGATCAGCACCCACGGAAGCCACAGAAGCTTCCCGCGGTCGCCGGGCTTTTCACAGCCCCGCCAGACCCGCTCCAGAACCCGATAATGATAGTAGAATCCCGCGAACGCCAGAAAATGGGGCCAGCCGCTGCCGTTCAGCATCATCTCCCACTTATTCAGGCTGAACAGCACCGCCGTTATAAGCAGAACCCAGACAGCCCCCAGGCGCTGCTCCCGGCAGTAGCCCATCAGCAGCGCTCCGGACAATCCCAGGGACAGCACCCCCAGAACCTGATCGAAAGAGACACTGTAATGAAACAGGGACGTATTGATGATCCGTGCCAGATAATTGACAGGGATCCTGGTCAGCACATCGGGGACCAGAAATTTGGAAGGATTCCACACATCCGGCAGATAGCTGTTCACCAGCCGGACATAATCCGAGTATATCACATCAGCAGAGGCAATGCGAATATACCAGAGCCCAAACAGAACCCCGGCCAGCGGCAAAAGATAATACCACCTTTGTTCCTTCATTCTTTCCTGCTTCCTCCGTCAGTCCGCCGTGATGTTGACAATCATGGAGAACCGTTTTTCTCCTCTCTGTTCCTGGGCGTCCTTCAGATAAAAATTATTTTCAAATCCCAGCTCCACCGTGTCATAGGGAGCCGCCTGAATCTGAACGTTCGCAATGTTTCGGTCGATATCCAGCTCTTGAACCAGCCGGCCGTCCATAGTGATCCGGCTGCGCTCCGTTCCCGTAATATCTCCCGGATAGAAGATCTCCAGATTGATAACGCCTGTGCTCCCGGCCATAACCCTTATCCGGGCGCTCTCATCCATCCAGCCGTCCTCATAATACCCGTAGACCGGCTGACATTTCATCTGGCGGACCACCTCCGTAATATCTTGATAGGCATGGAATTTGGGGTCCTCCCGGATCACCAGCATATTGTTGGTCACCTGCCCGAAATCCCGGATGCTGTCAACAAAGATCACCTCTGTTCCCTCCGCCTTCCGGTTCCTGTCAAAGGTCTTGAAAAATGTATCCGCATAGAAGTCACTGACTTCATAAGTATTTTCCAGTATATAAATTTTTTTGCCGAAAATATCGGTCCCGTACTTCTCCCAGGTCTCTTCCGCCAGGGAATTGTACTGTTCCTGGGTATGCCAATAGTAAAGATTGGGGTATTTATCCCGGTAGTATCTTTCCATGGGAAAAGTCAGCGCCGCGTAAAGCAGAAACAGCGTCACGCAGAGCAGCCGCTTCCGGTAATCCGGCAGAACCGGTGCCATCTCCTGCCTGCCCGGTTTCCTCCTGAGGGCAGGCCGGGAGATCATGCCGCACATGTAGGCCAGAAACAGCCAGCTGGCCGTCATGGACACATACACCCAGCGAACCTCCACGCGGATGGTGACGCTGGAGGACACGATGCAGGCGCCGATAAACGCTATAAACAAAATACAGTTCCTGAGGCAGGCCCAACGGTTCTTCCCGTCCGTGATCACGCGGACAATAAACAAAAGGACCAGAACAAACACCGTCAGATCCGCCGCCGCCACAACCAGCTTGACCCAACGAGCCGATTCCCGCCAGGGCAGCCCGCTCAGGTAGCTGTCGCCCATATTAATTCCAAACAGGTACAGGATCTGGTGAAACACAAATTCCACCGCCTGGCGGATCTGAAAGGTATCCGCCACGTTGGTCCCCCCGGTGCCGGCAGGCGACAAAGTTCCGATCGTCACCAGACGAATCAGCAGAACCGCCAGAAAGACTCCTAGGGGAAGCAGCCAGTTTCGGATCTTCTTTTCCAGCTTCATCAAAGCCGCCAGCAAAAACAGGGGCAGCAGCGCCATATACCTTTCATGAGTGAAGCACACCATAAAATACAAACCGCAGCCTGCCAGATAGCAGTTCTCGGCACCCCGGTCCTCATTCAGATAACGGTACAGACAATACAGAATCCCGATGGCCTCCCACAGAGCCAGACTTTCCAGCAGGCCGTTGACCTGGGAAATCTGATAGTAGGACATTCTGGACAAAAGATACAGGATGCCGCACAGAAATCCGATAAAGCTGTTGTCCGCCAGCCGCCTGCCGAAGCGGAATACTGTGTAGGCGATCAGGCTGTTGATTATAATGTTAGCGGGGACAAACCAGGTAATGTGGGTTCCGACCAGGGCCATTTCCACATAGGCCGCCAGGTAATAGACAAACCGGAACCTGGTCCCGCCCAGGGGAAACACATATTCCAGGAATGACTGCTCACCATAGCAGGACCACAGATAAAGATCGTCCATAAACAGGCCCTTTATCTGAATCCCCGCGTTGATGACAAAAGCAAAGGCCATCAGAAACCCAAGGGCCAGAACCTCATCCTTCCAGTGATACAGCCACCTTACAGAACGTTTTTTCTCCATGCTTCTCCTCTCCGCCTTCCCTAGGATTCATATTCGCCGTACGCCTTTCTGTAAAAGCGCATCAGCAGATCCGCCGCAGGCTCCGGCCAGAAACGCTCAAACATTTTCTTTTCTTCCCTCTCCCGCTGATGGTTCTCAATACAGGCCTTGGTAGTGGCGCCCTCGTGAACCCGGTAGAACAGAAGGGGCTTTTCCACACAGATGAAACGGCCCGGCCATTTGGCCATATCCACCAGACAGTCCCAGTCCAGAGCGTACCGAAGCTCTGAGTGGAAAATCGGATCCGGCAGATAATTTTTCCGGTAGGCGCAGGAGGGACACATGACCGGATTGCCCAGCTTAAGGGCTCCCAGCTTGACCCACTCCCGGTCCGCCAGACTGTGAAGCCTCAGGGGCAGGCGAAGGATCTTCTTAACCAGCTCCTTCATGCCGAACCGCTCCATACGGCCATGGCGGACAGTGACGGCGTCGCTCATAAAAAGCGTCATATCCGGCCAGCGCTCGAAGGCCCCGACCAGCTCCTCCACGTAACGCCTTCCATACATATCGTCCTGATGGGCCAGGGTCACAAACTGCCCCTCTCCCTGAGCCAGCGCGAAATTCCAGTCATCCTGAATGTCGCTGATCCCCTCTCTCACGATCACCGGAATCCGGTACCGGTCCATGATCCCGCTGATGTAGGGGTTGGGCGTGGATGTGGCGCACAATATCTGAGAGGGTACAGTCTGCCCCCGCAGAGAACGGACGCAGGCTTCCAGATAGGGAGACTGTCCGTAGGCGCAGATTACAAAAGTATGAAACATCATCGTCGTTCTCCTCAGAAGAAATCGTCCTCCAGCTCCAGGCAGAGAGCGTGATAGACCGGCAGATGCAGCTCCTGAATCCGATACGTCTCCGTCTCAGGGACGATCACCGCCGCGTCCGCCGCCGCCCTGATCCTGCCTCCGTCCTTCCCGGACAGCTCAATTACCTTCATTCCCAGAGCCTTCGCCGTCACGCAGGCGGCGTAGACATTGGCAGCGTTCCCGGAGGTGGAGATTCCCAGAAGCACATCCCCCTCCCGGCCGTAGCCCAGAACCTGCTGCGCGTAGGTCAATTCTCCGTCCACGTCGTTCAGAAACGCAGTGGAAAGCCCGGGATGGCCGTCCAAGGCGATGGCCGGAAGGCCCTGCTGAAGCAGCGCCGCAAGCTTCGCCCCGCAGACGGGATCCAGTTCTCTCATCCGGCAGGCTGCCTCTTCCGGCACCGGCCTCGGCTTTACAAAGGATTTCATCAGCTCTCCCACAATATGCTCCGCATCCGCCGCGCTCCCGCCGTTTCCGGCCACCAGAAGCTTATGGCCGCCTGCAAAGCAGTCTCTCAGGATCCCATGCGCCTGATAAACCGTTTCTCTCACCGGTTCCAGAACCGGATAGCGCCGGAACAGCTCTTCCAGATACCGGCATTCTTTCTTCTCCGTCTTCACAGCCAAAGGTTCTCTCCCGTCACTCATATCTCTGTTCTCTCCTGTCTCACAGTTCCCTTTCTCTTTTGAGGATAAATTCTGCCGCATCCACAAGAGTTTCCGCGTAAAAATCATAGAAAGGCTGCTCTCCCTTCTCCACGGCTTCCGCCCTCAGTCCGGCTCCGTAGCCGGTGCCTACCAGGATGGAATATACTCCGTAATTCTTTCCGGCCTGAATGTCCAGCGCCTTGTCCCCTATCATATAGGAACGAGCCTTGTCCACGGCGAAATCACGCTCCGCCATCTCGAACATGCCGACGCCCGGCTTGCGGCAGCGGCAAACCTTCTTATAGATGCCGATGCCGTACTCCGGATGGTGGGGGCAATAGTAAAAAGCGTCAATCCGGGCGCCCTCCTTCTCCAGCATCCTGTTCATATGCCTGTGGAGATTTTCCACATCCTGACAGGTATAATAGCCTCTGGCCACCCCGGCTTGATTGGTAATCACTATGATCTTATACCCCGCCTGCCTCCAGAGCCGGATAGCCTGGGGCACTCCCGGCAGAATCTTCAGATCCTCCGGACGGTGAAGATAATGAACCTCCTCATTGATCGTGCCGTCCCGGTCCAGGAAAATCACCTTGTCCATGGCGGCCTCCCTACACCGTAAACTCATACGGCCCGTTGGCCATATGAACCTTCACTTTATGGTAATCCCAGCGGTGCTCGTCGGTAATCCAGGACTGAGCGCCCCTGAACTCAAATCCCCAGTCGGTCAGCTGGCCGCCTGCCTGCTCCATCCGCTCCGCCACCTTGTGGCGCACATTGTAGGGGCAGTACATCAGAAGGTATCCGCCTCCGCCTGCCCCCAGGATCTTGCCGCCCAGCGCGCCTGCCCGGATCGCCTCCTCATACAGCTCATCGATCCTCGGATTGGAAATCTTGCTGCTCATCCGCTTCTTGCTCTGCCAGCTGTAATCCAGAAGCTTGCCGAAGCTGTGAAGATTGCCCTTCAAAAGCTCGTCCTTCATGGCGTAAGCCAGGGCCTTCACCTCGCACATGGCGTCAAAAGCGTCCTTCTGGGCGTAGTTGCTGACCTGGTCCCGGATGATGTTGGCCGACACATGAATGCCTCCCGTATAGCACAGCAGCAGATTGTACTGGAGCTCATGATAAATGTCTTTTCTGATCCGCAGGGGATTCACCACCACATTATTGCGGCCGTGAAACTCAATGAAATTAAAGCCTCCGAAGGCGGACATATACTGATCCTGATAGCCTCCGTCAATCTTTAAGTCCTGGCGCTCCACTTGATAGGCCAGATCCGCCAGGGCGTAAGTATCCATTTCAATGCCCTTCCAGCGGCTCATAGCCGTAAGCAGGGACACCATCACCGTAGAGGACGTTCCCAGTCCGGAGCCGGGAGGCGCGTCGCACTGAAGATACACCTCGCAGCCCTGATGGATGTCCATGGCCTTCAGGGCAGCCGTCACCAGGTCCAGCCTGCCGTCATAGACATAGTTTTCCCTGGTATTGTATTTTACGGTCATATCAAAATCAAGGGAATGTACAATAATCTGGTCGTCGTCTCTGGGGACGATGGAGCAGTAGGCATATTTATTGATGGTACTTCCAATGATCGCTCCTCCCTGCTCCTCGCAGAAGGGCGCCACATCCGTCCCGCCGCCGCCGAAGCTTACCCGCAGAGGGGCCCGTCCTCTGATCACCATTCGATTACCCCTTTCTCCACGTCTTCCATAAACCGGTAGTAATCCTCCGGCACTCCGATATCAATGAAATAGCCGTCATTGACAAATCCGCCCAGCCGTTTTCCTTCCGAAAGCCAGCGGGGGATCATATCATTCTCCAGAGAAACCTTTCCTTCCGGGATCTGGCCGATCAGTTCCTTCGTCAGCAGGTAAACGCCTCCGTTGATGGTGCCTGTCCCGGACCGGCCGGTCTTCTCATTAAAGCCAGTCAGCATGGAATCCTTCAGAACAGCTTCCCCGTACCGGGAAATATCCGGCACCTGCCTGAGAACCAGGGCCATATCCAGGTTCTTCTCATACTTCAGATCGTTCAGTCTCTGATACCGGATCCGATACAGAGTATCGGCGTTCAGAACATAGACTTCTGAACCGGTCATCAGCCGGGATGCGTTTCGGATTGCGCCGGCGGTACCCAGAAGCGTCTCCTCATAGGCATAAGACGCCTGAATGCCAAACGAGCTCCCGTCTCCAAAATATTCCTCGACCATAGATCCCTTATATCCCACTGCGAAAATAATTTCATCAATTCCCTGACTCTTTAACTCCTGTATCACATATTCCATAAAGGGTCTGCCCTGAATCAACGCCATGGGCTTGGGCCTGTCTTTCACCACGCTCCGCAGGCGGGTCCCCAGACCCCCTGCCAGTAAAATTGCCTGCATATCTCTTTGTCCTTTGTCCAGTTTCTTAATTATATAATCAGAATTTCCGGCTGCCGCCTCCGTGAGTCCGTCCTCCGCTGGAATGGTGAGTGGAGGAACGGCCTGACATGCTGCTGCCCCGGCGGGCTCCCGCAGCTGCCGCGGCTGCTCCGGCGGCAATCAGACTGGTAGTCACAAACGTACCTACCAGCCGGTCTGTCTCATTTCCATACTTAAACTGGCTGTCCGCCCGGTAGGCCATATTGAAATTGGCCGTCTGCCTTGTATCCGCTTCCATCCTGTACTGCTTCTTTACCGTCATAACCGCGCCGCCCGCCACCACGGCGGACACAACAGCCGCCAGCAGTACCTCATACCAGCGGATGCTCCGGTAAACGCTGACCGCCCCGGTTTCCGTATCGTAGTTATATTGATTGGACTGGATTCCGCGGCCGCTATAACACCGGACTTCCTTCAGGAAAACCCCGGCGCTTTCTCCAAGATCCCTCTGCGCCGCTTCCGTCATCTCATCCAGCATGGCGTCGATCCGCTGGTCCGTAAAGATCCGGATCGCCTCTCCGCAGGTAGAAAGAGCCAGCTCGCGATTGTCCATATCGATCAAATACAGGATCCCGCTGTAGTCATTTCCCTGGCCGAAGCCTCCTTCGTCGTAGGCGTCATCGGCAAACTCCTGTGCGGATTTTCCCTCCGCATCCGGAGTCGTGACGATCACAACGTCAAGATCTGCCTCATTCCGCACCCGAGCCGCCTCATCCTCCATCTCCCGGATCTGCTCTTCATCAAACAGACCGGCATAGTCATAAACCGACCTTCCGTCTTCTTTCTGTATATCAAACGCATAAACCGGCAGCGCCGCGCCGAGAACCAGAACCGCCGCCAGGACAAAAAGACTGCACCCGGACGCCAGCATTCTCCTTACGGCACCGTTTTTTCTCTTCTCTCTCATAAGAAATACCCCACCACCAGCAATATCGCAAACAGCGGCACAAAGATCTCAGCAAAAAAGACCGCCAGCTTTCTCTTATCCAGAGGCAGCACACCGCACACCTTGCCGGTCTGGCCGTTGCAGGCAAAATAGTAGATCCGGTCGCTGGAGCTGTCTCTGTATGTAAGGGTCCACACCGGCATCAATGCATAATCCCACCGGGAGCCGCTCAGCTCCACTGATTTCTGCTTCACCTGCAGGTTGGAATAGTCCGCCACGCTGCTCATCAGATTATTCTCGGCGTAGCCCCGAACCTCCTGCTCCACCTCTGTCTGAAACTCCCGGCTTTCCATATCGCGCTTTTCCGCGAAGAACCCGGACAGATAGCCCATGGAGAACGGCTTCAGCTCCTCCATCTGAAAAGGCATGACTCCCTCCACCAGCTTTTTGTCCGCCTTTTTCAGAGCGTTGCGGGTCACATTCTTCACATCCATCCGGCCTTCCCGGACAATCTCAAACTTCTGATTGTCTGTGTAGCGGGTATTGCCTACAACTCTGGACCCCTGGGTCTTAACGCCCTCCGCCTCCAGTCTTCCGTCCGCCTGACAGCTGTACAGCCAGTAAGGAAAATACACGCCGGTCATCTTCTCAATCTGTTCCGGAGAATAAAAATCCTTAGGCACAAACTTCTTCTGCTTCAGCCAGGTCAAGAAAATATCCCTGGCCTTATTCTTCTCCACCGTAAAGGGGAGTATATAATTGGGGTGATATCTGCCCTCCAGCTTACCCTGAAGAACCACCGGATTGTGGCAGTAAAAGCAGAAGGTCGCCGCCGTAGTCTCATCCGTCACGATCTCAGCGCCGCAGCTGGGACAATTGTAGACAACAGCCTCCTGCGCCGTCTTCCCGGCCTGAACGGCCTGAGCGGCAGACGGTTTCGTCTCTTCCGCCGCCTCTTCCCCGCCCAGCTTCTCCAGCTCTTCCTGTTTGAAGAGAGAAAGGCAGTATTCACACTTATACTTCTGAGAGGCGGGGTCAAATATAAGCCCGCCTCCGCAGTTTGGACACTTTAACGTAACAGCAGCCATCGTATTCTCCTTGGCTTATGGTCTCGGTTTGCCGCACTCGCTGCAGAATTTGCCTGTATTCACATGGCCGCAGGAGCAGGTCCAGACAGAATCCGGAACCGGCGCCGGCTTGCCGCACTCGCTGCAGAACTTGCCTGTGTTTACATGGCCGCAGGAACAGGTCCATCCGGCTGCCGTCTGCTGCTGTACCGCTCCGGCACTCGCCCCCGGCTGTGCCGCCCCCACATTCACCGCCTGCTGGGGCGCTCCGGCGTTTGCCGCGGCCTGCTGCATCTGCATCTGCTGCATGTTGGCGCCTGACACGGCCCCCATAAAGCTTCCGCCTGCGTTCATACCCATGCCCATGCCCATAAAGCCGGCCATGGCGCCGGCGGAATTGGAACCGGCCGCTTCCATGCCCCGGGCCACCGCGCCCTGGACATATCCCTGACGGATGGAGGCGTCGCTGAGCATGGCTCCCTGATTCCGCATGTTGATCAGCTTCTGGGACTCCTCGTCATAGGAAATGCTGGCGATTCCCACAGACTGAATCTCCATGCCGCGCATCTTTTTCCAGTCCTCATCCAGGGTATCCGCCATATATTTGGCCAGCTCGCGTCCCTTGGACGCCACAAAGGAAATCCTGGTCCCGTCCGCGGACATCTGGTTAATGGACGACTGAAGCGCCTCCAGAAATTCATCCAGATACTGAGAGTTGATGGAGTCAATCTCCACCCGGTCCTCATTCTTCGGGATCACTTCTCCATAGAAAAGAAGCGGATCCGTAATCTTAATGGAATATGTGCCGTGAGCCCTCAAAAACAGCTCCGCATTGTAAAACATGTCAAAATAGTTGATGGGATTGCGGGTACCGAACTTGATCCCCTTAATCTCCTGCAGATTAATATAATATACCTTCTGACTGACGGGAGTAACGCCGCCGTACTTAACCCGCCGGAAGGATTCTTTCAGCGCATCTCCAAACTGTCCGTTAAAGAGAGACGGAAGGGAAGAGTTATTAACTGTATAATAGCCTTCCTCAGCGGTGTAGTCCACTACTTTGCCGCCGTCCACCAGCATCATGAACTGGTTGGGATAAACGTGAATCACAGAACCGTTGGAAACCGTGCTGTCCGTTCCCTTGGTGTTGGAACCCCTGCGCGTCTGTACGCCTCTGGCGAATACAGTCTGATCTCCCATGCTGCCCGGCTCAATAACCTCCAGCCACTGATCGGCCAGAGCGCCGCCCACCGCTGATACTGCCGCTTTTACAATTCCCATACTTCATCTCCTCCTTTTTCTTAAATTGTATCGTTTAAAAGCCTCCATGGCAACTGTTTTCGGCCATTTTCAGACTTTTTTTATAATCTGCGCCGTCTCCGGCGCCTCGGATTCATGCTTTTTACGGCTCCCCAGAGGAAAAACGCCGCCAGAAACAGCTGAACCGCCATGCTGAAAATCCACCAGTATTCCGTCATGACCCCCGCCTCACGGGCCCACTCCAGCTGGGGAACCAAAGCCGCCAGGATATTGCCGCCTCCGGCCTGCCGCTCCATTACACTCAGAAAGGTAACCGCCGGACTTCCCAGAAGCAGATACAGCAGCCCGCTCTTTCCGGAAGCCCCTGAGACTGTCGTCATATCCAGGAAACGGACGGACAGATAATTGATTCCCACTGTCCCCGCCGTCAGCGCCGCCACGATACAGTAAGAGGCTATGGTCGCCATGGTAGTGCGCCTGGCCGCGGCGGAGCAGAAGATTCCGATGCTGCCCGCCAGAACAGCCGTGACCACATAGCACAGAAGCACAAGGCCGACATCGGCCATGGTCACGCCGCCGTAGATAAACACCAGCCCCAGTATGGGAAAGCTGGACACGATCAGAAGAAATACGGTAGACAGATTCGACGCCAGCTTGCCGAAGACAATATCGCTTCTTGTCAGACGTGTGGTCAGCATCAGATCCAGGGTCTGCCTGTCCCGCTCCCCGCTGATACTGCCGGCCGTCATGGCCGGTATGAACAGAAGAAGCAGCGCAAACTCCACCGCGGCCACAAAAGCGTACAGGCCCAGAAAACTGGAATACTGCAGCTCCGCCGTCAGCTTCACCCGGATGATCATGGTATACATATTCAGAAGCGCCACTGCCGCCAGCACGCCGTTAAAGGCCAGTACGATCAAAGGCAGCTTAAAGGACCGGGCTCCCGCCCTGGTCTCATGCCGGTATACCGGATTAATAATCTTCATGAATCAGCACCGTCCCTTCTTCCCCATGATCCGTAATCTGCATAAACACCGACTCCAGATTGCCCCGCTCTCTCACAAAGCCGTAAACCTGAACCTCCGCGTCCACCAGCTGCTGAAGCAGAGCCGCCTCGTCCTGCTTGTCTCCGCTGAAGCCCACCATAATATCCTCATCCCGGATGGTGATGGTCTCGACCATGGGATGCTCTCTCAGGATCCGGAGAGCTGCCTGCTGTCCTTCCGCCACGGAAATCATCAGAGGCGTGGTCACATTGATCTTTTCCAGGATCTGGTCCAGACTTCCCTCCGCCACCATGCGGCCCTGGTCCACGATGCCGATGTCCGTGCATATTTCCGCTAGCTCCGGTAAAATATGGGAACTGATCAGCACGGTCTTTCCCTGCCCCCGCAGGTCCTTGAGTATCTCCTTAAACTCATAGCGCGTTCTGGGATCCAGCCCGGCCGTAGGTTCATCCATGATCAGAAGCGGCGGATTATGGATCAGGGCCCTGGCCAGGCACAGCCGCTGCTTCATGCCCCTGGACAGTCCCTCCACGTAGAAATCAGCCTTGTCATCCAGTCCTACCTGTTCCAGCAGGGCCTGGCTGCGCTTTCTTGCCTTCAGGCCGGTCAAGCCGTAGCAGGCCGCGAAAAACTCCATGTATTCCGCCACCTTCAGATTGTCATAGATACCGAAGCTATCCGGCACATATCCGATCTTGCTCAGCATTTTCCCCGGCTCCTGAACGATATCCACGCCACCAACCGTTATCCGGCCGCTGTCGGGCAGCAAAAGCCCGATGACCGTCTTGATCGTTGTGGTCTTTCCCGCCCCGTTGGGCCCCACAAAACCGTAGAGGGCACCGTCCTCCACCGTCATGTTCAGCCCGTCCAAAGCCACTGTGCGGCCGAATACCTTTTTCAGATTCTCAATCTTCAGCATCAGTATTCCCTCCCCACAATGTTCAGCGCCGGAAGCAGCACATTCCAGTTATACTGGTTCATATTGGCGTACACATACCGGACCGTAATAGTGTTCCCCGGCGACAAATAGCCCGCCAACTGGTAATCCTCATATTCCCTCTTCTGAGGATCCATCTCGTCAAAGGCTCCTGTATTATGATTGTAGAAATAGATGCTTCCCTCAAAGGGCACCAGATCGTCCCCGGACGGATTCGCGGTAAACACTTCCGACACGTAATCGAAAAACAGGCTCTCCACACGGACGTCATTGCCCAGAGAATACTCCAGCGTCACCGGGTCCATTCCGTAAAGGGCATTGCTCTCCTGGTCATAGCTGCCTCCCAGCACCTTCGGCGTCTTGGCCAGGGCCGAGCGGTACAGTACTTCGTCCTCGCTGGAATAAACAGAAACCGCGGAGGATACCACAGTGCTTCCCTGGACGGACTCCCCATTCCCCGGACTGCCGTCCTCATCACCGGTCCCCATAACGCCCACTACCCGGGCGGCAGGCACTCCGTAGTAGGACGGCATATGATTATCCAGATAAAATTTCAGCAGCTTGGTCTTCTCCGACGCGTCCACATACTCCTCATTGCCGATATCCGCCTGCTCAAAAGCGCTTTCGCCGGACAGATAGGAAGCCACCTGATAAGAATAATTCTGAGGATACTCAACGGCTTCCATCCCGTCTATGACGACCGTCTGCCCCGGCTCCATGGTTCCCAGACTGATCAGCTTATTGTTGAACAGAAGGGCGCAGTTGTCCACCGGAGCGGCAAAGGCGCTGGTGATGCTTCCCGACAGGGTTCCCCGGTTCACCAGAAGCTCTCCGTAAAACCCGATTTCATCGGTATTTTCCGTCATTTTATTCAGCTGAAAATATCTGGGTTCAAACGCCGGCACATTCTGAATGGTGATGACGGTCCCATCCGGCCGGAGGCTGACATTTACCTGGCAGTCCTCGCTTCCGGTAAATCTGGGCACCGCCGCGCTGTCCTCATAAAAGCTGCGGGTAACCGGCTTCACCGCGTAATCCGGCGACAGCCTCGCCTCGTAGGAATGACTGTAGGGCGCCCGGATATTCATGTAAGACGTCTCACTGACGGAATCCGAGGTAGTTTCCAGGAACCTTGCGTAGGTGTAAAAAGTGCCGGTAAACCTGGTTCCGCTGCTCATCACATAAATGATCGTCGTGAAAAACAGCGACAGGGCGACTACTCCCCATCGGTAATAATCGGTCAGGTCCCTCTGCTTCAAAAATATATACCAGGCCAGACCTGCCAGAAAAATGTAAATGACGATCTCCAGGGTATACAGACTCATGTTGGGGAGACGGCGGACATTGCCGGTGTTGATCATATCCCGCACCGACCAGTAGGAATCGGAATTGCCGCTGTATACTGCCTGCGCCAGACCTGTTATCTTCGGCTCACCCAGAATCCTTGTGAGCAGGTCATCCAGATAGGACGGATTCTGGCGGCAGAACTGGTCAATATCCGTAAAATCATAGGCCGCTACAGCGATGGTGCCTCTTCCGTAGGGCACCGCCGCCACCAGCGTCTGCTCTTCATCAGACAAAAGAATGTCTCCGCCGGACAGAGAGAAATCCACACAGGGCAGCGTCAGAACCGCCTCGGAGGGATTCTCCTGGGCGTAGGCCGTTCCCATATCCACCTCTCTCTCTCCCGGCGGATCATAGGATTCCTCCAGAAGCTCCGGGGCAAAACGGCCCAGTGTATCGTCGGCTCTCATTCCCGTGCCCAGAATCATGGTACCCCCGCTGCGGACCCACTGAATCAGCACCCGGCTCTGCTCAGAAGAGAGGTCGCGGATCCGGAAATTGCTGATCAGTATCACATCTATGACATCCAGGCCCATCTCGTCTGCCGGGAACGTCTCCACGTCGAAATTCACCGCCGTGGTTCTTACCATGCTGTAGTCAATATTCAGGCCGTTCCAGGCCTCCAGCTTGTCCGGCGTATCGCTGAGTATGCCCACGAACAGCTCCGGCACCTCCAGATTAAAATTCAGCCGGATCCTCTTGTTCAAAATCTGCCTGCCCTCCGAATCCGACAGGCTGACAAACATCTGGTCCGCCCGGTTTCCCATGGGAATATAAACATGCAGGTCTTTCCCTGCCCCGGCTTCCACCTCCACCGGATACTGGTACCGGTAAATGTCGTAATCCGACTCCATTGTCAGAATCTCCAGCGAACCCGCAAAGCCGGCGCTTCCCTCATTCTCCAGCGCCACATCCACCGGCACATAGCGGCCGCCTCTGGCATGGTCCCCATATCCGTAGGTGACTTCCATCAGAATGCCGCTGTCCGCAGGGCTGCTTTGGAGAACGTCCGCGTCCTCCGCCCGGGACGTCAGCGCCGGCCCCGCCAGAACGGCAGATAGGGCCAGCATGCACAGCAGCGGCCCTACAAACCATTTACATCTCATATTCATGATACTCTCCCAGGTTTCCAAAATGTTCCCTGTTAATATCAAAATTCACCTGAAGCTTCACCGTAAACACAGTACCGTTCAGATCGCTGGCCACAGAGATGGTTCCTCCGTGCATGTCCACGATATTCTTGGCAATCGCCAGACCCAGCCCGGTGCCTCCGGTATTGGTAGAGCGGGACTGCTCCACCCGGTAAAATTTATTAAACAAAAGAGGAAGCTCCTCCTTGGGAATCACATAGCCGTAATTGGTCACCGACACTGTCACAAAGTCGGCATCCCCGTGAACCTTCACCAGGATCTTCTTGCCCTCGGCCCCGTACTTGATGGCGTTGCCCAGAAGATTGTCAAAGAGCCGGGCCAGCAGGTTGCCGTCGGCATTGATGATCTGGGAAGGCACATTGCTCTGAAGCTCGTAGGACAGATTCTTTTCCATAAAATTGGGATAAAATTCTTCCAGCAGCTGGCTCAGAAGCTTGATAATGTCCACCTTGGACACCCGCATGGAAATCTTGCCGTAATTCAGCTTGGTAAAACCGAACAGATCCTCGATCAGCTTCTGCAGGCGCTTGGCCTTGGTGTAAGTGATGCCTATGTACTTCTCCTGCAGCTCGGGGGCCATCTTCACCGGTCCCGACAGAAGCTCCAGATAACCGATGATAGAGGTCAGGGGCGTCCTCAGATCATGGGCTACATTGGTGATCAGCTCATTCTTGGTCCGCTCCGACTCCCTCTCTCTGTCCATCAGCTCCCGGATCTCTCCCACCATCAGATTCAGATTGGCAGCCATGCTGGAAAATTCATCGTCGCCTACCACCTCCACGGAAGTGTTCAGATCCCCGGCCGCAATGTTCTGCATGGCGGCGGAAATCTTCGTGATATAGGACATGGACTCCCGCTGAAGCAGAAAGAACGCCACCGCGAACACGCCGATTCCCACCAGCACATAGAACATGACGATCAGCGTCTCCGGCTGATAAAACATGGCTGCCAGACTGCCCTCCCGTCCGTTCTCCACCGCGTAGCGGCCCACCATGGTAAGGTTGGTCACCAGAAAAACCTCCACCAGGCAGGCCAGAATGGTACTGTATATGATATTGGTAATTACCCGCGTGTGGTAGCGGTAACTCATATCATTTTTCAATTTTGTATCCTACCCCCCACACCGTGGTGATGATCTTGTTCTCCCGGGTATCTTCCTTCATCTTGCCCCGGAGACGGCGGATATGTACCATAACCGTATTGTTGGCCTCGTAAACCTTCTCGTTCCAGACCCGCTCAAAAATCTCATCGGTGCTGAACACCTTGCCGGGATTGGAAGCCAGCAGATAGAGAATATCAAATTCAATCGGCGTCAGCTTGATCTCCTCGTCGAACACCGTCACCTTGTGGTTGTCCTTGTTGATGACCAGCCCCTTGATGGAGATCTCGTTCTTCTCGCTCTCCCTGGAACCGCTGTTTGGGTTCAGCTGAGTGTACCGCCGCAGCTGGGACTTGACCCTGGCCGTCAGCTCCAGCGGATTGAACGGCTTCACCACGTAATCGTCAGCTCCCGTACCCAGTCCCAGGATCTTATCCAGATCTGTGGAGCGGGCGCTGAGCATAATAATGGGAATGTTGTTGGTCTCCCGGATCTTCCTGCACATCTCCAGTCCGTCCATCCCCGGCATCATAATGTCAAGAAGCACCAGGTGGATGTCCTCCCGGTCCAGGATATCCAGCCCTTCCTGAGCGTTATTGGCCTTAAACACTTTATATCCGTCGCTGACCAGATAGATCTCAACCAGGTCGGCAATCTCCTTCTCATCATCCACTACCAGAATATTAATCTGTGACATCAGGGCTCCTCCTTTGTTTTTCGTTCCTTCCTATTCTTCCATATGCGTCATCTGAGCCTATTATAGCATATCATATAGGATTTTGCCTTACTTTTTCATTACCAATCTTTTAAAGTATTTTCCTTGGCTGGAAAGACCTGCTTTTCCGAGATCATAACCCATAAAACAGCTCGAGCTGCCGTTTCACGTAAGCATACATCCGTTAAAACAGCAGCTCGTTTTTATTTATTTCTCAATTCGGACTCTCCACCGGCACGAACACCCTGGTGTTGACCGGGTCCTGCCGGGCCTCCACCGCCCTGGCAGCGGCCACAGCCTCTCCGCAGAAGGTGTCCTGAGCGCCCAGAGGCATCTTGCCCCGGCGGTCAACCTTCACGTAGCTGCCGTCCGGCTGAAGGACATGAGCCTTCAGGTTGTCCTCCAGCTGCACCTCCAGAATATGCATGGCCTTCTGCTGCAGCTCCACGTCCAGGATGGGGAACACGATCTCCACGCGGCGGTCCAGGTTTCTGGGCATCCAGTCGGCGCTTCCCATATAGTACTCCGGCATGCCGTTGTTCTCAAAATAGAAGATGCGGCTGTGCTCCAGGAAATTGCCCACAATGGAGCGGACCGTAATGTTCTCGCTGAGGCCCGGGACTCCGGCACGCAGGCCGCAGATGCCGCGGACAATCAGATCGATCTTCACTCCGGCGCAGGAGGCCTCGTACAGCTTGGCGATGATATCCCGGTCGCAGAGAGAATTGACTTTGGCAATGATCCTGGCCGGACGTCCCGTGCTGGCGTGATGAGTCTCCCGCTCGATCAGGCGGACAAACCGTTTTCTCAGCCAGATGGGGGCCACCACCAGATGATTCCAGTGGAGCGGCTCCGAGTAGCCGGACAGCATATTAAACACCGCTGTGGCGTCCTCGCCAATCTGAGGATGGCAGGTGAGCAGACCGCAGTCGGTATACAGCTTGGCCGTGGAATCGTTATAGTTGCCGGTGCCCAGGTGGACATAACGGCGGATTCCGTCCTCCTCACGGCGGACCACCAGGGTGATCTTGGAGTGGGTCTTAAGACCTACCAGGCCGTAGATCACGTGGCAGCCGGCTTTCTCAAGCATCTTGGCCCAGTTGATGTTGTTCTCCTCGTCAAAACGGGCCTTCAGCTCCACCAGCACCGACACCTGCTTGCCGTTGTCCGCGGCGGCGGCAAGAGCCGCCACGATCGGCGAGTTGCCGCTGACCCGGTACAGAGTCTGCTTGATGGCCAGGACCTCCGGGTCCCTGGCGGCAGTCTGAATAAATTTCACCACCGGGTCAAAGGACTCGTAGGGATGATGCAGCAATATATCGCCCTTCCGAATATTGGCAAAAATATCATCGTCGTTCATAAACGCCGGATTGGGCTGAGGATGGTAGGGACTGACCTTCAGGTGTTCAAAATCCGGCAGCCCGTACATTTTCATTAAAAATGTCAGATCCAGAGGACCGTTCACCTGGTAAATGTCCGCGTTCTGAAGTTTCAGCTCCTTCTTCAGCCGCTTCAGGATCCTCTTGTCCGTATTGTCCTCGATCTCCAGCCGGATCGCCTCGCCCCACTGACGGCGCTTCAGCAATTTCTCGATCTCCTTCAGAAGATCCTCCGCCTCCTCCTCGTCGATGGACAGATCCGCGTTTCTCATGATGCGGAACGGATGGGCCGCAATAATATCGCAGTTGGAGAACAGGGCGGACAGATGCCTCTCTATGATCTCCTCCAGAAGGATCACAACCCGCTCTTCACTGACGGGAATCTCTATGATTCTGGGGAGAACCGCAGGCACTCTCACCATGGCGAAGTCAATCTCCCCGTCTCCGTCCTTTTTGCGGATCAGGGCGGCAATGTTTAAGGACTTATTGTAGATCAGCGGGAACGGCCGGGACGAGTCCACAGCCATGGGCGTAAGCACAGGATACACATTGTCCTGAAAATATTTGTCCACCCAGGCGCCCTCCGCCTCCGTCAGCTCCTCATGCCTGCCCACAATGCGCAGGCCGTTCTGCCGCAGGGCCGGAACCAGAGAACGGGTATACGTAGAATACTGAAGCGCCACCAGTTCATGGGTCTTTTCACCGATCTTCACCAGCTGCTCATCCGGCTTCAAGCCTGCCATATCCGGCTTGGTGTAACCGGCATGAACCATGTCCTTTAAGGACGCCACACGCACCATAAAAAATTCATCCAGGTTGGAAGCTGTGATACTTAAGAATTTCAGCCGTTCAAACAGCGGAATGGTCTTGTCCCTTGCCTCCTCCAGAATCCGGTAGTCGAATTCCAGCCAGCTTAGTTCACGGTTTACAAAATTTTCCGGCTGTACAAACCGGGCATCTGTCTCTGCCATATCTTACACCCTCCTTTTCTGTTTTACTACCGGCTGAATGCCGAAGATTTCTTCAAAAAATCCCGCGTTGGTGTTCACGCTCAGGATCTCAAGGCTTAAGTCGCCCTGATACTCCGTGGAAATGATCAGGTTGTCCCCGCGCACTCCCATCCGGCATCCTTCCAGCTTCTGATGATAGCTGGTATCCAGAGCCACGGCCAGGCGCAGCATGGCAGTCAGCTTGGCCGTGCGGATATCCGCCTCATCATATTCATACTCATCCGCGTAATGACGCACCACGTTGGCTACCAGCTCCCTCTCGCTCTGAGACAGACCGATGATCTCCGTGGACATGATAATATTGTAAGAGCATTCTCCGAATTCTCTCATGGTAACATACTTGCCGCAGCCGTAGAGGATGGCGGCGATCCGCAGAAGGATCCGGTCCCTCTGGGCAAGGCCGTGATACTTTTTCATGGCGTCAAACATCCGGGCCGCCATGTTCTCCACACAGAGAACATGGGCGTTGCCGCAGCGGTAGCGCTTCGCCATGTTCCTGGCCGCCGCCAGCATATCCTCCTCAAAATCATGGGTGAATTTCAGCCACCGGTTATTCTGAGCGTATTCCGTGACAACGCCGTCGCACAGCCGTGTCCCAGGCGTCCACACCATCTCGGCGCCGGTCATCTGAAGAATACGGTTATAAATGATGGCGCTGGGCACCAGAATACTGGCAAAGCTCTCATTGATGCCGAAAGCCTCCTCGATCTGGGCAGCTGAGAGACTCATCAGCTGATCATAAACCCGGTTGAACTGTTCCCTGGTCATCCGGTCGGTGGTGCTGGCTCCGCTCTCCGCCGCCTTCCTCACAAGAATCGTGATCGTGTCGCCTACGCCGATCAGATGCTTGATATCCCGGTCCCTCAGGTACAGCTTCTTAAACTTGATCAGCTCGTGGTCGATGATCTCCTCCACAATGGAGTTTTCCTGAATCCGGTTGGCCTGTATCATGGAAAGCGTATCCCGGATCTTCAGGACGCCGGGCACAATATTCTGAGTGGTCACCAGGCTGTCCTTGTCAAAAAGGGACAGCTGAGTGCTGCCGAAGCCCACGTCCGCGATCGCGGTTCCTTTCTGGATGATCTTCTCAAACTCCGCCGCCTTCATGGCAATGGCCTTATAGCTTAAGAACCGCTGCTCCGAGTTGCTGATGATCTGCACCTTAATGCCGGTCCGCACCTCAATCTGATCCAGAATGATCTGATTGTTGACGGCCTCTCTCATGGCGCTGGTGGCGCAGGCCCAGTAATCCTCTACCTTGTAGCCCTTCATGACCTTTGAGAAATCACCCAGCACCCTGCACATCTCGTCCACCAGCCTGTAGCTGATCTTGCCGGTATGATAAGTGTCTCTTCCCAGCGCGATCACATGGCGCAGGTGATCGATCTGACGGATCCCATTCTTGGGCGAAATCTCATAGATGCCCATCTCCAGTTCAAAGGAGCCTACATCTATGGCCGCAAACAGATGATTTGCCATAATCCTTCCCTCCCTCTTTCCACAAATCTATCTTTCACTCGACCTGTCTGGTCCCCAGAAGATACGTAATGAACTGGACCGCCGTCCTTCCGGACAATCCGCCGTGACTCAGCTCCCACTTGTTGGCCTCCGCCAGAAGCTCCTCCTCCGGCATCACCACCTGATACCGGCTGGCCAGCACTTTGACTATGTTCTGGAACTCTTTCTTGTCCGGCCTGCCAAAATAGATAGTAACGCCGAACCGGGCCACCAGCGACAGCTTCTCCTGAACGGTATCGTTGGAATGCAGTTCATCATCCAGCTCCCTCTTGTCGCTGAACTTCTCACGAATCAGATGGCGCCGGTTGGACGTGGCGTAGATCAGCACGTTCTTGGGCTTTCTGCCCAGCCCGCCCTCGATAATGGCCTTCAGGTACTTATACTCCAGCTCGCTCTCCTCAAAAGAAAGGTCATCCATGTAGATGATAAACCGGTAATTCCGGTCCTGAACCTGCTCCAGGATGGAGGAAAGGGCGTGAAACTGATGCTTGTAAACCTCTATGATCCGCAGGCCCCTGTCGTAATATTTATTTAAGATCGCCTTGATGCAGGAGGATTTGCCGGTACCGGCGTCGCCGAACAGCAGTACATTGTTGGCAGCCCTCCCGGCCAGGAACGCTTCCGTATTCTCGATCAGCTTCTGTTTCTGGGCCTGATACCCTACGATATCGTCCAGATACACATGCTCCACATTGACGATGGGAACCGTCTTTGCCACCGGCCCCTCGTCCTCCACCCGGAAGGCCTTGTTCAGGCCGTACTTGCCTACGCCGTACTCCTGATAGAACTGGGCCACCGCCGCCTGGAACTGCTCCACGCCGGCCGCCTGCCCGAGAGTCACGGAAAGCTCAATGATCCGGTCCCGGACCCGCTGGTTGAAAATATGTCCGCCGTCCCCGGAGGGTCTGAAATCCGCCAGCTCCCGCCAGATTCCCCCTGTCCGGTCCGCCCGTCCCGCAGGCTCCGTCTCCGCGCCGCCGTCCGTCCTGTCAAGGACGGTGATATCACAGTCAAACAGTCCCTTAAACACGGCAAAATCATGTCCTGCCAGGCGGCTTAAAGTTCCGCCCACATCGCCGCGGATCTCGCAGGCGGTGCTGTAGGCATTCTCATGTTCCGCCAGGCAGAAGGCCAGAAAGCAGTGCCACAGATTTCCCTCAAAGCCGTAGTCCGCCGCCAGTTCGATCAGCTGATTGGCGCAGGAAAAAGGCTCCGGAGCATGCGCCGCCGGAAGCGGCGTCCCTATGCCGGACATATGTGCCTCCGGCACAAATCCCAGCAGCGCCGCCATATCGTCAAACAGCCGCTGATGTGTCAGATTCCGATATAAGATCAATGATTCCATTGCCGTATCCTTTCCGTGTCCCGCAGAAGGGACTTTCTCAGTAATTTCCCAGAATCCGCATGTTGGCCGCCTCCTCCGAGACAGCCAGCAGGGCGTTCTGAATATCAGGCTGGCTTAAATTGCCCTCAATATCCACAAAGAATCGGTATTCCCAGTTCCTTCCGGGAATGGGCCGCGACTCGATCATCACCATGTTCACGCCGTTGTAAATAAAATTGCCCAGCATGTTGTAGAGAGTACCGCTCCTGTGGGGCAGCTCAAAACAGATGCTGACCTTCCCGGCATTCCTGCAGTAAACCTTCCTGCGGGAAAGGATCAGGAAGCGGGTAGTGTTTTCCTTATTGTGATTGATGGACCGGGCAAGCTCTTTCAGACCGTACAGCTTTCCCGCCACCTGGCTTGCCACGGCAGCCTGGCTTTTGTCGCCGTCCGCCACTACCTTCCTTGCCGCCACAGCCGTATTCTCCACACTGATCTGCCGCCAGTCCGAATGGCCGTTCAGATATCTGGAGCACTGCATCAGCGCCTGAGGATGGGAATACACGGTCCTGACATCCGACAATTCCGCGCCGGGAAGTCCCAAAAGACAATGGCTTACCGGCAGAAATGTTTCCGCTACGATCACATTTTCATGGGATATCATCAGATCGTAGTTGTCCGCCACGGCCCCCGCCGAGGAATTTTCAATGGGAATTACCGCATAGTCGGCGTCTCCCCGCTCCACGGCAGACATTGCCTCCTCCCAGGTCCTCACGTGAAACGCGTCCACATCATCGCCAAAATACTGCAGGGCGGCTCCATGGGCATACGCCCCCTCCACGCCCTGATATACGACGCGGGCGCCGGCCTTCTCAATGGCCTCCACCTGTTGGAATCCCATATCCGGCTGCTTTCCTCTGCTGCCCAGTATCTTATACTGCAGCTTCCGGCTGACCGCGATCATCTGGGTGATCATATCCTCCGCCGCCTGCTTGTTAAAATCACCGGCAGCCAGCTCCCGGACCGCCTCGATCTTCTGCCGCTCCCGCTCTCTGTCAAGCACAGGCTTTCCCGTGCCGATCTTATATTCCGCCACCTGGCGGCCCAGGGCCAGCCGCTGCTCCATCAGCGCCACCAGCTGCCTGTCCACCTCGTCCAGTTTTCCACGAATCTCCTGTAAATCCACTTATGCCGTCCTGCTTTCTTTTTCTTTTCGCAACATCTCAAGAATCCGGTCCCGTGTGTAGGTACCGGCAAATTTTCGCTCATCCTTCGGCAAATCCGAGATATAGAAGGGTTTCCCGAATTCTATGGTCACATCCGCCGGACGCACCGCCGGAATATGCTTCTCAAAAATCTCCGCCGTTCCGGTGATGGCCACGGGAATTACCGGGCTCTTTGCCTTCTCCGCGATCTTCAGGCTGCCCTCCTTAAAGGGAAGCATTTCCAGAATGTCCTCATTCCGGTTCCTGGTTCCCTCCGGGAAAATCCACACGGAGATGCCGGCCTTCACCTGCTCGATTCCCTGAAGAATTGTCTTCAAGCCCTCCCGGATATTCTCCCGGTCCAGAAACAGGCAGTGGACATTCTCCATCCAGCGGTTCAGAGACGGATACCGCTGCATCTCCTTCTTGGCAATAAAGCCCATGAGCGTCGGCACAGTCACATAACCTACCAGAATGTCAAAATAGCTGCGGTGGTTCCCCACATACAAAACCGCCCGGTCATCCGGGATATTCTCCATTCCCTTCACTGTAATATGTACTCCGGCGACGGACAGAAACAGTCGGAACATAAACTTCACAATGGCCAGGCTGGATTTGTCCTTCCACTCCGGTTTCTTTTGCCCGACAAAATATTCCACCACCAGGATTGGGATGCTGAACACTAAAAATGAGCCTAAAATTATACAGAGAATGAGGAATCTTATCATAGCGGCAGACAGTCCTTTTTGAGAAATAAGCCATAGAGACGTTACCTTCTATGGCTTTACTGATATTATACAATGTTCTTTTGAAAATACAAGACTAAAACTCAGATTTTTTCCGGGTGATAAGCTCGAACAGCAGCCCGGTCCCGAACCACAGAGGGGCAAAATCCAGACGGATAAGCCCATTGATATTTGAGTGGCGGCCTGTATAATCCCAGGGGCATATGCCCTTGCTGCGAAGCCAGAAGCCGGAGGCATATTCCATCGTAAAAATCAGCACCATGTATAAAAATCCATGACGCATGATCCTGTCCCGCCGCCCTATGGGTTCCCCGGGACCTGTACAAAGCCACCGGTCCACTCCCCGTCCGATAGGCGCCAGCATAGCCCCCATGCCGTAGATGGGAAACATCAGAAGAGACGTTTGGCCCATCAGTCTCCAGTCCCTGGCCATAACGGACTCGACGGAAGTAAAGATCACCTCCAAACACCAGCCGGCCACCCCGCATTTAAAGAAATTAACTCCTGTTTCCCGAATATAGGTTATCGCTTTCATGGTGCTTAGTATGCGCCGCCGATTAAGTTTCATACACCTGCGGCGCGAACCGGCACTTTTTTCTCTACAAAAGCGGGGACAGCAGCCTGCTGCACTGCTCCTTCACCCGAATCCACAGCCCTCTCTGAGCGTAGCTCTCCCTTGTCACCTCGCGGCAGCGCCGCAGATCTTCCAGGAAAGCCTGCTCCAGCCTTCTGGTAACATCCTCGTCGTAAATCGTCGCGTTGACCTCAAAATTCAGTTCAAAGCTGCGGATATCCATGTTGGCCGTGCCGCAGCAGCTGACCAGTCCGTCCACCATAACGTCCTTGGCGTGGAGAAATCCGTTTTCATAAGTATAGCACCTGGCCCCTGCCGCCAGCAGATCTCCCACATAAGAGTAGGTCGCCCAGTAGACAAAGGGATGATCCGGCTTGCAGGGGATCATCAGGCGTACATCCACGCCGGACTCTGCCGCGAATTTCAGAGCCGACAGCACCGCGTCATCCGGAATGAAATAAGGCGTCTGAATGTAAATATGGCGGCGGGCATGATAAATCAGCTGCATATAATTGTTGCGGATCTGCCGGTTGCTGGCGTCGGGACCGCTGGCGATAATCTGAACCATCACCTTCCGGCCATAATAAGCCGTCTTCATAGCCTCCGTGATTTTATCCGCCTCCGGCACAGCCATATCCGCCGGGGCCAGACCAAAGTACCTGCCGTCCTTAAACAGATTTTCCTTTACCGCGTAGTTCCAGTCCAGGGCAAACCGGATCTGCAGGCTGTAGACGGCGCTGCCGCGAAACTTCAAGTGGGTATCCCGCCAGTATCCGATCTTCGTATCCTGAGAAATGTATTCGCGTCCGATATTGAACCCGCCCACATAACCGACTTTTCCGTCGATCACCACGATCTTCCGATGATTCCGGTAATTGACGCGCAGCTGAAGACGGCCAAGGAGCGCCGGGAAAAACTCTCCCACCCGGATTCCCGCCTCTCTCAGCTCCCGCCAGACCCGTTCCGGCATAAAACGTCCGCCCATGCCGTCGTACAGCAGACGGACCTCCACTCCCTCCTTCACCTTCCTCTTCAGGAGCGGAATCATCGCCTGGAACAGCTCGTCATTTTTGATAATGTAATACTGGATATGGATATACTGGGACGCCCGCTCCATTTCCTCCATCAGATCGCGGAACTTCTCCCGGCCGTCAGTAAAAATATCCACCGTATTGTCCATGGTCAGAACCGCGCCGGAGGTCTCCAGGTTGTAGAGCACCAGCGCCTCGTAATCTCTCCAGCGGGACTCCGGCAGCTGCTCCACGGCACCCTGAAGGGCCTCCTCCTGTATGCGGGCGGAATACCAGAGCCGGTCCTCCACCTCTTTTACCCGGAACATTTTGCTCTTCCTGTAATCCTGACACAGCACCAGGTACAGCAGAAATCCGAAGATCGGCACAAAATAAAGCGCAAGAAGCCACGTCCACACGGCCTTCGGGTCTCTGCGCTGAAAAAACACGATCACTACCGAAAGGATCAGATTGATATAAAGAAGGTGCTCCATGAGCCATCCCCAGACGGCAGCGCCATTCTCCAATATCACTCCCATGTCCGCACCTCCTGTCCTTTTTATTTATCTAGGCGTTTGCGAAACGCCAGAAACCGCATAAATACGGCATCTTTTTTGTTACAAAATAAAACAACTCCTCACTGATTTATGGTAAAATTGAAATGTCCAGTAACAATCAACCATCCACCAGAAAGGAGTTGCACCTATATGATAACATACAAACAGCTTTCTTTGGCAGATTTTTTTACCGATTGCCAAAATAAATTTGATAATGACAAATATCACTTCCTCCAGATCCTCGAAGATACCATTGACCTGGATGAAATTGTTCCGCCGTCCTTTGTCTCGCATTTCTATGCTTCCACCGGCAGACCCCGCAGGCATCTCCTGTATCCGATGCTCAGGGCTCTTTTGTTACAGCTCATTTTCTCCATCCCTACCGTTTCCCTCCTGATCATCTTCCTCAAATACTCCCGGGAACTGCGTGAGTTCTGCGGCTTTGATGTCGTTCCCGATGCTTCCAAATTTACCCGCTTCAAACAGGATTTCCTTCCCGATCTTCAGGCTATGTTTGACCGTATGGTCGACCTCACCGAGCCCATCTGCCAGCGCATTGACAGCGAGAAAGCCTCCATGGCTTTGTTTGACACCTCCGGGATTGAGGCCTGGGTCACGGAAAACAATCCCAAATACGCCAACCGTATCATCAGACAGCTTAAATCCTTTAAAAAAGCAAATGGCCTGGAGGATTCTTTTGACCCCTATAAAGCCGCTTATGGATCCATGCCCTCCCATGCCGCCGCCAATCCCGCCATACAGCAGATGTATATAAACGGCCACTTCTGTTATGCCTATAAATTCGGCATGGTTACGAACGGCCTCGGCATTGTCCGGGATATCCGCTTTTACAACCGTGATTTCCTCTCAGCCCATCCGGAAATCGTGCTCGGAAAGAAATCCGATTCCCCGGATGAAGATAAATCCCTTGCAGATTCCAAAGCGCTTGTCCCCACACTGAAGGATTTCTTCCGGAAACATCCGCTTATTCATCCGAAGTCATTTCTGGGAGACGCGGCTTTCGATTCCATTGAGATCTACAAATACCTCCTGCAGGAAACTTCCTTCGAAAAAGCATATATCCCCCTGAAAAACAAGCTGAAGATCGAAGGGGAGGATTATCCTGTCAATGAAGACGGTATCCCCTGCTGTCCACGGGATGCTTCCCTTCCAATGAAGCGTGAAGGAAACAGGCCCCTACGCTGCGGGCTCCCAACTATGAAATTTGTCTGCCCGAAGATGAAATGGGAACGGGACAGCGCTGCCAAAAGAACCAAACGCATCTGCCATTGTGACAATCCCTGTACTGCTTCTTCCTGCGGAAGAATGATCTATATCTATCCGGAACAGAACCTCCGTGCGTATCCCGGAACCGTCCGCGGCACGCAGGAATGGGATTCCACCTACAAAGTCCGCGTGAACGTGGAAAAATCCATTAACCACTTCAAGGACAGTTTCTGTCTTGCAGGGCGCAAAACACAGAATGAAAAGACCCTCCATGCGGACCTGCTGCTTGCCGGGATCACCCAGCTTGTTACGGTGATGGTAGCCGATAAGCTGCATAAGCACCAATTCATACGCAGCTTGAAACCATTGGTGGCATAGCCGGCCCCGATTCATAAGACTCTGACAGCAGATATCCGCATCTGCCCTGTTTTTGTGCCCTTAAATCCTTTTTCTCACGCACCTCCTCAAAAAACTGCCCTTATTTGAGGCCCCTGCTTGTCAGTGGTTAATTTGTCAAAGGGTTTCGCAATTACCTATCTTCCTATAATAAGGAAACTTAGGTTCTTCTCCAAAACTTGGTGATTCTTCTCCATTTCTTGGTGTTTCACCAACTTCCCTAGAAGATCTTCTCCATTCTTGGGGGATGCACTAAAGCTTCTCTCTTTTCTGGTGTTTCTTTGACATTCCCCGCGTTTCCTAGAAGAGCTTCTCTCTTTTGTGGTGTTTTCACTCTGTTAGTGATCTTTTTAGCCATAACTGCTGACTTTC
>CANQSK010000016.1 GCA_947626475.1 uncultured Lachnospiraceae bacterium | reverse complement strand
TATAAGAAAGCGAAAGACCGAAATGAGTTTCATAACCCCATCGGTGCCTTTCGCAGAAAGGCGGATTATAGAAATGATAAAATAAATAAGAATAGATAAAAATGATAAGAATAGATAAAAATAATAAAGAGGGAAAATGTTTTCCGCCTGAACTGGACGGATTCCGCAGCGCAGGCGTATAAAAGACGTTTGATTCAGGCGGGAGTTTGATGTTTGAGGTTGCATTTTGCTCGAATCCCATGCGGCATGAATTTATTCAGCTGTTTCATTTTATATAGTGGTCAGGATATAGTATCCCACCTCAAATACGCCGCACAGCACCATCACCAGAATGGGATTCCATTTGGCCTTGCGCAGCAGGACGACAGCGATGATGAAGTAACATACCATCCGGACGGACACGTTGCTCAGGACCAGAGAGAAGGTCCCGTTCAGAAAGAAGGCGGAAATCAGGATGGTCAGGCCGGCTTTGGCGATCATGGCTACCACGGCAGGCCGCAGGGATGTCAGCGTGTTTTGAAGCAGGGCCAAATTCCGGTAGCGGGTGTAGACCCAGGCCAGCAGGGTGACGAAGAGGCAGGAGGGCAGGATACAGCCCACGGTGGCCGACAGGGCTCCCAGGGGTCCGGCCACCTGCGTTCCTACAAAAGTAGCGGCGTTGATGGCGATGGGGCCGGGGGTCATCTCGGCAATGGTCACCAGGTCGGTGAAGGTATCCATGGTCAGCCAGTGATTCAGAGTGATAACCTGTTCCTGGATGAGGGGCATGGCGGCGTAGCCTCCGCCGAAGCTGAAAGCGCCGATCTGTAGAAAGCTTAAAAATAATTTCAGGTATATCATGAACGGTCACCTGCCTTTCCGGAAGAATTGTCTGCGTTATCGATGGCGGATTCCTGAACAGTGTTTTCTGCCCTGACCGCGGATTTTCCCGTGATAATTGACCGGATCATGCCGAACAGCGCCACGGCGATGATAATGAAGATTACGTTGACGCCTCCGAAATAGCTGATGCAGAAGCTGAGGAACATGACAGCGATGTTGATCCAGTCTTTAGTTTTCACCACATTTCTGCCCATATCCCAGACTACGGAAGCGATGACAGCCCCCACGCCGGAGCGCATGCCGCTCAGCATGGCGGCGATGTAAGGATTGGTGCTGAAGGCCACGTAGCACATGGACACCAGAGACAGGATGACCATGGGCGGAATCACGGCGCCCAGAACGGAGACCAGCACGCCGGGGATCTGCGCCAGCTTGTAGCCCACCACGATAGCGCCGTTGACGGCGATGGGTCCTGGAGACGACTGGGCGATAGCCACCAGATCCAGCATCTCATCCTCGTCGATCCAGTGATACTGGTCCACAAATTTATCCTTCAGTAGAGTCACGATCACGTAGCCGCCGCCGAAGGTGAAGGCGCTTAAGTATAAGGTGGAAGTGAACAGCTTCAAAAGCACGTTATTTTTCTTGTTTTCCATAACAGAGAGTCCTCCTGCTTCATACAGTATAAACCCCTTTGACATATAAATCAAATAGTATTATTATATTAATATACATAGCGAAAACACTATAATAAACAACACTTAGAGATTGCTGAAAGTCCGGCGCCGGAAATTCTGCGCCGGTGATTGGGCGCCAGTGAGGAAAACAGCCATGACCATCCGCCACCTGAAAATTTTTATAGAAGTCTATAAGGAGATGAGCGTTACAAAGGCGGCCGAAAAGCTCCATATGGTGCAGCCCAGCGTCAGCCTGGCCATCCGTGAGCTGGAAGAGGCTTACCAGGTACGGCTTTTTGACCGGATCAACCGCCGGCTGTTTGTGACAGAAAGCGGAAAGCTGTTCTTTGATTATGCTACTCACATCGTTGACTCCTTTGACCAGATGGAGAGCGCCATGACCTCGGATAGAGGTACCGGCAGCCTCCACGTCGGCTCCAGCATTACTATTGCCAGCTATCTTATTCCGGAGGCGGTGAGGCGGTTCGGACAGGTCTGCCCGGAGTGCCGGGTGTCCGTCACGGTGGAGAACTCCCATCGAATCATTCAGAAGGTGCTGAAAAATGAGCTGGATTTCGGCGTTGTGGAAGATAAATCCGGTTACGAACAGCTGGAAGAGCGGCCTTTTATGGAGGACAGGCTGTATTTTGTCTGCGGAAGCGGTCATCCGCTGGCGGAGCAGGAGACAGTCACACTGGAAGAAATCTGCCGGTATCCTTTTTTCATGCGGGAACCGGGCAGCGCCGCCAGGGAGATCACGGACCATCTGATGAAAAGCCGCCAGATGAAATACAGTATTCTCTGGGAGAGCGTCAGCAATCAGGTTCTTCTTCACGGCGTGGAAAAGCTTTCCGGCATCACCGTCATGTCCGGCAGGATGCTGGACCGGGAGCAGGAGGCGGGCCGGGTTCGGATACTGCCTTTTCACCCGGAGGTATTCTGCCGGCAGTTTATGATCGTGTACCACCGGCAGAAATTTATCAGCCGGACCATGGCAGAGCTGATGAGGATTATAGAGGAGGGAAATGTAAATGTTTGAGAACAAGGTCGCGGTTATCACAGGCGGGGCAAAGGGTATCGGCAGATGCATCGCCGGTGAATTTCGGAAAAACGGCGCGGAGGTCGCTGTCATAGATAAAACGCCGGGGGACCATTTTGTGGGAGATATCGGGGATAAGAAGGTCCTGGAAGAATTTGCGGCTCACGTGATTCAGAAGTATGGCCGCGTCGATTATTTGATCAATAACGCTCTGCCCCTGATGCGCGGAATCGATGAGTGCAGCTACGAGGAATTTCAATACGCTCTGTCGGTGGGAGTGACGGCCCCGTTTTACCTGTCCAAGCTGTTTCTGCCTTATTTTTGTGACGGCGGTTCCATTATCAATATTTCGTCGTCCCGCGACCGCATGAGTCAGCCCCAGACGGAAAGCTACACGGCGGCCAAGGGAGGCATAGCGGCTCTCACTCACGCCCTTGCCGTCAGCCTTGCGGGGAAGGTGCGGGTCAATTCCATCTCTCCCGGGTGGATCGACACTTCATTCCGAAGCTATGAGGGACCCGACGCGGCGCAGCAGCCTGCCGGCCGGGTGGGCAATCCCCTCGATATTGCCAATATGGTGCTTTTTCTCTGCTCTGAGAAGGCAGGATTTATCACAGGCGAAAACATTTGCATCGACGGCGGAATGACCCGGCTGATGATCTATCACGGCGATTACGGCTGGGAGTTAAATACGCAGGAGAAAAAGGAGAACTGATATGCCGTGGCTGTATGTATAGGAAGCCTGCGTTTGCCTCCTGCCGTTAGTAAGGGGAACATCATGGTTTTAGCGATTGCTTTGGCTCCATGCAAGGTTTGAGGATTCTGCATGAAAAATATATGGAAAGAACTGAATACATTTCTGATCCTGTGGTCCACCCAGTCCCTGTCCCAGCTGGGCAGCGCCATGACGAATTTCGCGTTGACCCTGTGGCTTTACGAAAAGACAGGTTCGGCGCTTAAGACAGCCCTTCTGTCCGTCTGCTCCTACACGCCCTATGTGTTGATGAGCATATTTGCTGGGGCGCTCTCTGACCGGTGGGACAAGAAGAAAACCATGCTTGCCTGCGATACCTTCGCGGCATGCTGTACGGTGACAGTGCTGTTTTTGCTGAAAACGGATTCCCTGCGGCCGGTTCACATGTACCTGCTGAATGCGGTGAGCGGTCTGATGAATACGGTGCAGCAGCCGGCGAGTGAGGTGGCGATGACGCTGATCACGCCCAGGGATCAGTATCAGCGGACCAGCGGTTTGAAATCTTTTTCCAATTCTCTTGTCACGATCCTGCATCCGCTTTTTGGGGCGGCCCTTTACGCGGCGGCGGGGATGGAGGGCGTGATCTGTGTGGATCTGGCGACCTTTGCCGCCGCCTTCGCGGCGCTTCTGTTTTTTGTACGCATTCCTTCCGTGAACGTACAGGGAAAAGAGACTCCGAAAGAGAGTCTGCTGTCCGGCGTGAAAGAGGGACTTTCCTATCTTGGAAATAACCGCCTGATACTCTGGCTGATTCTCTTTCTGGCAGGTGTGAATTTTGTGGCTTCCGCTTTTGACGCGGCGCTGCCGCCCTATGTACTGTCCCGGCCAAACGGAGGAAGGGAGGTGCTGGGGCTTGTCACCTCCTGCGCCGGGATCGCCACTCTGGCGGGAAGTCTTCTGGTGACCGTTTTGCCTGCGCCAAAGAACCGTGTCCGCGTTATCTGCCTGACGATGCTTTTTTCCCTGGGAACGGAGAATTTTATACTGGCGTTTTCCCGGACTCCCGTGTGGTGGTGCGCCGCTCAGGTTGCGGGTTGGTCTGTTGTTCCCGTGATGAACGCCAATCTTGATGTGATTCTGCGCAGCACCATACCTCCGCAAATCCAGGGAAGGATTTATGCCTGCCGGAACACACTGCAGTTTTTTACCATTCCTGTGGGAACCCTGGCAGGAGGTTTCCTGGTAGATCAGGTCTGCGGACCTTTGATGGAACAGGTGGACTCAGGGGGCCTTTTGTCAAATTTGTTCGGCACGGATAAAGGCTCCGGCGCCGCGCTGGTGATGCTGATTCTGGGAGTTCTGGGAGTGGCTGTCTGCCTGGTGTTCGGCAGGATTCTCAGAAAATATGACTCCTAGGATTACATTTTTCCTGTCAGCTGACAATTCGTTTACTTCATCTGGGGCGGGAAAAAGTCTTGCAGGAACAGCCTGTTTTGAGTATACTAAAAACAGCAGGCGGTGACGAGGCAGGAGGTGACAGCGGATGGCGGAAAAAGACATGACTGAGAAGACGCTGGAAGCGTATAATGATGTTTTCGCGGACATCATCAACGTTCTCCTGTTCCGCGGCGAGAGGCTTGTGAAGGAAGATGACCTGGAAGATGAAGCACCCCGCTCCATGTATAAAGCGGATGGCAGGCTTCATGAGGAGGAGCGGGACGTAGCCAAACGGTGGAAGGACTGCGACGTAAGGATAGCGCTGTTTGGGATCGAAAATCAGACCAGCCCGGAGCCCAATATGCCGGTCCGGGTGATCGGTTATGACGGCGCCGCATACCGGGGCCAGCTCTTGCAGGATAAAAGAAAAACAAAAAGATGCTGCCCTGTTGTAACGGTAGTGCTGTATTTTGGTTATGATAAGCATTGGGACCAGCCGCTGACATTGCATGACTGCTTTCAGGTGCCGGAGGAGCTGAAGCCGTATGTGAATGACTACAGGATCAATCTGTTTGAGATTGCGTGGCTTTCCGACGAGCAGTTGTCCATGTTTCGGAGTGATTTTAAATATGTGGCGGATTACTGTATCCAGCTAAGAAAGAAGAATGATTACTCAGGACCTTCGGAGACGGTGGCTGCCCCGAAGGAAGACACAATAAGCCATTACGATGAAGTATTTAAACTGTTCACTGTCATGACCGGAGATGCCCGCTTTGAAGAAGCGGCGAGCGAGGTAAGAAAAGAAGGAGGTTCGAGAACCGTGTGTGAGGTATTGGATAGGATTGAAGCAAGAGGCGAGGCGAGAGGGCATGAGAACACTCTGCTGGTTTCAGTCAAGAACCTTATGAAGTCTACCAAATGGACGGCTGAACAGGCGATGGATGCCCTGGGGATTTCGGCGGCCGAACAGGAGAAACTGAAGGCAAAGCTGAATTTGTGATCGGATTTATCATTCCCCCTGATGCCGATTCTGGATTAGATGTGTACCTGGGAATATACGAATACAGACATAAATAAACGCCTGTATCCGGCGGCTGAATGAACCGGCCGTATCGGAAACAGGCGTTTGGTCTGCAGAGCGTTGTTTTTATCCGAAAATCGCCCGGCGGATCAGGAACAGCACAATAAGATGGGCCGGATAAAACGCGTAAAACAGGTATTTGTTCCATCGACGGCTCTTTTCTCCGTTATACATGGTGACGGGGATGATCGCGAGAACCTCGGTGAGATACTCATATGCGATGGTGCACTCATAGGTCATTGCCAAAGCGCCAACGACTGTCCGGGGGCCTGTGGGAAGCCGCCGGATCATATACAGCACCACGATCAGGAATACCCCGTAGGCGTCATAGTCCGTCTTCAGTGTCCAGGCCGCAAAGCAGCAGGTCAGAACCGCGGCCGCCTGTTTCCAGAAGCAGCCCTCGTACCTGCGCAAAAACCAGAGAGCGATCAGCCCCAGAAGGAGCGTGAAAAACACGTTCTGGTCGGCTGCCTCATGCCAGGAATACCAGAATGCCAGGTTGAACGGAATCTCGGAGATCAGACCGAATACCAGCAGCCGGAATCCGTATTTTTTAACATTACTGGTATGAAGAAAGCCTTCTACCAGGAGAAAACAGTAGATGGGAAAGGCCAGACGGCCGATCATGCGCAATGCAACATCGAAGTGCCACCACATCATGTACGTCTTGTAGGAAATTTGCAGCAGACCCACAGCGTAGCCATCCAACACTCCCGGTTCAATGACGGCCGCTCCGATATGATCGATCAGCATGGTAACCAGCGCGATAATCTTCAGGGCGTTGGCATTTAAAATCTGATACCGGGGACGGACCGGCCGTGTTTCTGATTGATTTTCCAAACATGCTTCCATTTTGATTTTCTCCGAAGCAAATGATATTACTGCCTTGTATTATAGCAGGCTGCCGTTTGCGATTCAATCATTTTGGAGTTATTTTCTTCCTCGTCTCCGATGACAATATCGCGGTTTTGCTTTTTTCTGAAAAAATAAATGACAGATGTTAAAATGTGGCGTATAATGATAAAATAGTAATTGTTTTTGCTGCAGGAGGGGAAAAGTATGGGTACGACGGAGAAATATCTGGGAGCGCTGGATCAGGCGGATCTGTTTGAAAATTCAGCTCATCGAACCAGATTTAAGGAGCTTATGGACTGTTATTCCGGTTATCCTTTTTTTACAAAAGGACTTTGCAAGTGTATGTATATGTCAGCCTGGGATGACGAGCATTTTGCCATTATGCTGCAGACGCTGAACGATATGGCGCTTGGAAAAGAGCGGGACACGGAGGACATGCGCTTTCAGGGAGAACTGCTGGCGGAGGAACACAGGGACGGTGAGTATTACGCGTACCAGCTGTCCAACGCGTTTCTGGACGGACGGAAGTTTCAGCCTGTGGAATATATGCATGCGGCGCCGGAGTTCCGCTATATTATTGAAAGATCTCTGGCGGCGGAGAAAGTCATCGACCAGGTGGAGTAGAGGAGAAGAGACGGTATGAGAAAGAAATATGTGCCGGACCGAGACGATTGAAGGAAGAAATGCATGAGTTGGAAAGACAGGTTATATATTGTGTCCGCGGCTGCCGTATGCGCCGCGGGACTTCTCCTGGCAGGCTGCGCGGGACGCGGCGCCGGACCGGCGGAAGACGGCGGCCGTCGGTTAAAGGTGGCCGCTACGTTATTTCCCTACTATGATTTTACAAGGCAGATCGCAGGGGATCTTGTGGATCTGGAGCTGGTGATCCCGGCCGGGATGGACAGCCATTCCTTTGAGCCGACTCCGGCCCATATGCGGACCATTCAGGAGGCGGACGTGCTGATCTGCAACGGCGGTTCCATGGAGCAGTGGGTCAGCCGGGTGCTGGATGCGGTGGATACCTCCCGCATGACGGTAGTGACCATGATGGATTACGTGGACCCGGTGGAGGAAGAGATTGTGGAGGGCATGGAAGCCGGGGAGCACGATCATGAAGATGGTGCGGAAGCCGGAGGGCATGACCATGAAGATGGCGCGGAAGCCGGAGTGCACGATCATGAAGAAGAGTACGATGAACATATCTGGACTTCTCCGGTCAACGCCATGACCTTTGCGAAGGTGATCGCGGAGACTCTGGCGGAGGCGGACCCGGCCCACAGGGAGGAGTACATGGCCGGGCAGGAGGCTTATCTGAAAGAACTTGGGCAGGTGCATGAGGATCTTCTTCAGGTGACGGCTCAGAAAAAGAGAGATATGATCATCGTGGCGGATAAATTTCCCTTCCGCTATCTGGCGGAGGAGTACGGGCTGACGTACCGGGCGGCGTTTTCCGGCTGCAGCACCGATACGGAGCCCAGCGCCAGAACCATCGCCTACCTGATCGGTCAGGTGGAGCAGCGGCAGATTCCTGCCGTTTACTATCTGGAGCTGTCTTCGCCCCGGGTGGCGGAGATCATCTGTGAAGAGACGGCGGCGGAGCCTCTCCTGCTTCATTCCTGTCATAACGTGACCAGGGCTCAGCTGGACGGAAACGTCACCTATGTGGAGCTGATGGAGAAGAATGCGGAGAATCTGAGAAAAGGATTGGTGGAATGAGCACACTTATCACATGTGAGCATGTGGATTTCGGATATGAGAACCAGGACGCGGTCATCGACCTGACCATGAAGGTGGAGGAAGGCGACTACCTGTGTGTGGTGGGAGCCAACGGCTCCGGCAAAAGCACCCTGGTGAAGGGGCTTCTGGGGCTGCTTCGGCCTACGGGCGGGACCCTGACGGTGGCGGAAGAGCTTCGGCGGACCGGCATCGGGTATCTTCCCCAACAGACAGAGGCCCAGAGGGATTTTCCGGCTTCGGTCTATGAGGTGGTTTTGTCCGGCGCGCTAAGCCGCCGGGGCTTCCGGCCCTTCTATACGGCGGAGGAGCGGGGGCTGGCGGACAGCAGCCTGGAAAAGCTGGGGATCCGCGATCTGAAAAAGCACTGCTACCGGGAGCTGTCCGGCGGACAGCAGCAGAGAGTGCTGATCGCGAGGGCCCTCTGCGCTACAAGCAGAATGCTGATCCTGGACGAGCCCATAACGGGTCTGGACCCGTCGGCGATCCAGGATTTTTACCGGCTGGTCCGGCGCCTGAATCAGGAGGGTGTTACGATCCTGATGGTGACCCATGACGTGGCGGGAGTTCTGAGTCAGGCCACCCGCATTCTCCATCTGCAGCAGAGGGCGCTGTTTTTCGGGACGCCGGAGGATTACCGCGGCTCCGAGGCGGGGCGGATGTTTCTGGGAGGTGAAAGACAATGAGTCTGCTGGCGGAAATGTTGTCCTATCCTTTCCTGGTACGGGCCTTTGCGGGCGGGATCCTGGTCTCCCTGTGCGCGGCGCTTCTGGGGGTCAGCCTGGTGCTGAAGCGGTATTCCATGATCGGCGACGGGCTGTCCCATGTGTCCTTCGGGGCCCTGTCGGTGGCTCTGGCCGTGGGATGGTCGCCTCTTTATGTGTCAGTTCCCGTGGTGGTGCTGGCTGCCTTTTTCCTTCTCCGGCTCAGGGAGAACGGAAAGATGAAAAGCGACGCGGCCATCGCCGTGATATCTGCCAGCGCCCTGGCCATCGGCATTGTGGTCACGTCGCTGACCACCGGCATGACGACGGATGTCAGCAGCTATATGTTCGGAAGCATTCTTGCCATGAGCAGATCGGATGTGTGGCTGTCGGCGGCGCTGTCTCTGGTGGTGCTGGGGATGTTTGTGTTCTGCTATCACAAAATATTTGCGGTGACCTTCGATGAAAGCTTTGCCAAGGCTACGGGTGTCCGGGTTTCCCTGTACAATGTGATGATCGCGGTGCTTACGGCGGTCACGATCGTGCTGGGGATGCGGATGATGGGAGCCATGCTGATATCCAGCCTGATCATTTTTCCGGCGCTGACCTCCATGCAGGTGTTTAAAAGCTTCCGGGGAGTCGTCTGGTCTTCGGCGGCGCTGTCGGCTGTCTGCTTCTGCGCAGGCATGACGGCCTCCTACTGTTTTTCCACCCCGGCAGGAGCCAGCGTGGTGCTGGTGAACCTGGCGGTATTTCTGCTGTTCTGCCTGGTCAGGACAGTGAGGCGGGAAATGCGGGGCCGCAAAGATTAATTTAATGTTGTCAAGAGGGAATGATGAACAGAAAATTTTCACAGCCGGGGCAGCACAAGGTATATCTGCTGTCCCAAACTCAGTATATCGCGTACGGATTTTTTATCCTGATCCTGGCGGGCACCTTTCTTCTCATGCTGCCCGTATCCAGCAGGAGCGGGGAAGGAGCCTCCTTTCTCGACGCGCTCTTTACGTCGACCAGCGCTTCCTGCGTGACAGGCCTGGTGATCGCCGACACCTGGAGCAAGTGGTCTCTGTTCGGACAGATCGTGATCACCTGCCTGATACAGATCGGCGGCCTGGGTTTCGTGACCATCGGCGTGTTTTTCTCCATTGTGCTCAGGCGGAAGATCGGGCTGAGGCAGCGGGGGCTGATGCAGGAGAGCAGCAGCGCCCTGCAGATCGGCGGAGTAGTCCGCCTGGCCAGGAAGATTGTTCTGGGAACGGCATTTTTTGAGGGAACCGGCGCTTTGCTTCTGGCGATCCGTTTCGTGCCGGAGTACGGATTTTTCCGCGGGGTCTATTACGGGATTTTCCACGCGATTTCCGCTTTCTGCAACGGAGGATTTGATCTGATGGGGCATCAGGCCCCCTACAATTCCCTGGTAGCCTATTATGATGACTGGCTGGTGAATCTGGTGATCATGTCCCTTATTGTCATCGGCGGCATCGGATTTATCGTGTGGGATGATATCAGCCGGAATAAGCTGAATTTTCGCCGGTATCTTCTGCAGACCAAGATCGTGCTGCTGGCGACGGCGGCTCTGATCTTCGGCGGCGCCCTGCTTTTCTATATTTTTGAGAGAAATAATCTGATGGCGGATATGAGCGTCAGCGGCAAGATTTTGTCGTCCCTGTTCAGCTCCGTGACGGCCAGAACGGCCGGATTCAACACCATTGACACCGGAAAGCTGACAGACGGCAGCAAGCTTCTGACCATTGTCCTTATGTTTATCGGAGGAAGCCCAGGCTCCACGGCGGGCGGAATCAAGACCACTACGGTGGTGGTGCTGCTTCTGTATGTCCGGGCCAACCTGGGAAGGACGTACAGCGTCAATGTGTTCGACCGGCGGCTTGAGGAGGACTCGGTGAAGCGGGCGGGAGCCATCGTCACCATCAACCTGTGTCTGACTCTGGGTGTGACCCTTCTGATCATGGCACTGCAGCCTCTGTCCATGTCGGACGCGCTTTTTGAGACGTTCTCGGCCATTGGAACCGTGGGCATGACCACAGGGATCACCAGAGATCTGACGGCGGCGTCCAGGCTTCTGATCGTCCTTCTCATGTACTGCGGCAGGCTTGGGAGCATGTCCTTCGCCCTGGCCTTCACCCAGCAGAAGCGGGTAGTTCCCGTGCAGAACCCGGTAGAAAAAATCAATGTCGGATAGGAGGAATGCAAATGAAATCAATACTTATCATAGGTTCCGGTAAATTCGGCCGCCACCTGTGCAGAAAGCTGGCCCTTCTGGGCAACCAGATCATGCTGGTGGATCAGGTGGAGGAAAATATGGAGGAAATGCTTCCCTACGTGGTCAGCGCCAAGATCGGGGACTGCACCAATCCCACGGTACTCCAGAGCCTGGGAGTGGACAACTATGATCTTTGCTTTGTCTGCATCGGCTCCAATTTTCAGAGCAGCCTGGAGATCACCAGCCAGCTGAAGGAGATGGGGGCCCGGTATGTGATCAGCCAGGCCAGCCGTGATATTCAGTCCAAGTTCCTTCTGAGGAACGGCGCGGATGATGTGATCTATCCGGACCGGGACATTGCGGAGAAGATGGCCATTCGCTACAGCGCAAATCATGTGTATGATTATATTGAAGTGACCGACGAGTTTTCCATTTACGAGATTTCTCCCATGAAGAAGTGGATAGGGAAGAGCCTGAGGGAGGCGGATATCCGCCGCCAGCACCGTGTCAGTGTTCTGGCGATCAAGAAGGACAACAAGACGACCTTGATGCCTATGGCGGATTACGTGGTGAAGGAAGACGAGCATCTGATGATCATCGGGAAAAAGGAAGATATTGATCAGGTGCTGAAACAGATTAATGACTAAATTTCTCAATAAGGGATTTAGCATTGGCTAACCAACAGGGCCTCTGCTATGATGTGTTTACTATATCACAGAGGAGGATATTTATGTTGGATAAGCTGAAATGGAAAGAGATCGCCACGTTTGCGGGCGGAGTTTTGTTCGGAACTGCCGGAGTGAAGGTGCTGGCGAGCAAGGATGCCAAAAAGTTTTATACGGATTGTACAGCCGCCGTGCTCCGGGCGAAGGATTGTGTGATGACGACCACCACTGCTATTCAGGAGAATGCGGAGGATATTCTCGCGGAGGCGAAGGCGATCAACGCGGCCCGCAAGGGCGAAGAAATCTGCCCTGAACCGGAAGAGGCAGAAGGAGCGGAAGCGGTCTGATATGAGGTATCAGATCAGACATGAAATCAAAGGCAGGATTCGTCTGCATGTGTGTCAGGAGCATATGACCGTCAGGCAGGCTGACATCCTGCTTTCCTATCTGCTGTCTCTGGAACAGGTGATGGAGGCAAAGGTCTATGAGCGCACCGGTGACGCCGTAGTCCGCTATACCGGAAGCAGGCAGCAGATGATCGAAGATATCCGGAAATTCCGATATGATGATGAGCGCGCTCTGGCGCTGACGCCGGATAATACCGGAAGAGAGTTAAACAGCATTTATCAGGAAAAGCTGATCACCCAAGTGGCGGTTCGGGGACTGGGAAAGCTGTTTCTGCCGGCGGGGGTCCTGGCTGCCTGGTCTGTGGTAAAGGGCCTGAAGTATCTCTGGAAGGGCGTCCGCAGTCTGGCAAAGGGGCGCCTGGATGTGGAGGTTCTGGATGCCACAGCCATCACCGTATCCCTGATACGGAGAGATTTTGCCACGGCAGGTTCCATCATGTTCCTGCTGGGAATCGGGGAGATCCTGGAGGAATGGACCCATAAGAAATCTGTGGACGACCTGGCCCGAAGCATGTCCCTGAACATTGAAAAGGTATGGCTGAAAACCGGCGATACCGAGGTGCTGGTACCGGTTTCTCATGTAAAGGAGGGCGACCGGCTTCTGGTGCGCATGGGCAATATGATCCCTCTGGACGGAATCGCGGACGAGGGAGAAGCCATGGTCAATCAGGCTTCCCTGACCGGCGAGTCTCTGCCGGTAAAAAAGGACGCCGGCTCTTATGTCTATGCCGGGACGGTGGTAGAGGAGGGTCAGTTGGTTTTGACCGTCAAAAAGGCGGCAGGCAATACCCGATTCGAGAAGATCGTCGCCATGATCGAGGAATCGGAGAAGCTGAAAGCAACCCTGGAAGGGAAGGCGGAACGTCTGGCAGACGCCCTGGTACCCTACAGTCTGGGCGGAACGCTTCTGACCTGGCTTCTCACAGGGAATACCACCAAGGCATTGACGGTTCTGATGGTGGATTTCTCCTGCGCCCTGAAGCTGGCCATGCCCATCGCGGTGCTGTCGGCCATGCGGGAGGCCAATATGCATCATATCACCGTCAAGGGAGGAAAATTCCTGGAAGCCGTGGCCGAGGCGGATACGGTCGTATTTGACAAGACGGGCACTCTGACCAGGGCGAAACCGGTGGTGGCCCGGATTGTAACCTTTGAGAATTATCAAGAAGAGGTTATACTGAAGGTTGCCGCCTGCCTGGAGGAACACTTCCCTCATTCCATGGCCAATGCTGTGGTGAACGAGGCGAAACGCCGGGGCCTGGAGCATGAGGAAATGCACTCCCGGGTGGATTATATCGTGGCCCATGGGATATCTTCCAGCGTCGAGGGGAGAAGGGTGATCATCGGGAGCCATCATTTTGTCTTTGAGGACGAGGCCTGCCGGATTCCGGAAGGGGAACAGGAACGGTACGACGCGCTGCCGGAGGAGTATTCCCATCTTTATATGGCGGTAGACGGATGCCTGGCGGCAGTGATCTGCATTCATGATCCTCTGCGGGAGGAGGCGGCCCAGGTGATGGATGAGCTGCGCGGTCTGGGTATTTCCAGTCTGGTCATGATGACCGGCGACAGCGAGCGCACAGCCGGAGCCATCGCCAGAACCGTAGGAGTGGACCGGTATTTCTCTGAGGTCCTGCCGGAGGACAAGGCACGGTTCATCAATCAGGAGAAACAGAAGGGGCGGAAGGTGATCATGATCGGAGACGGAATCAACGACTCTCCGGCTCTGTCCGCGGCTGACGCAGGTATCGCCATCAGCGAAGGGGCGGCCATCGCCAGGGAGGTGGCGGATATTACCATTTCCGCAGATGATCTTAGGGAACTGGTGACGCTGAAGCGTTTAAGCAACGAGCTGATGCGCAGAGTCCGGGAAAACTACCGGTTTGTCATCAGCTTCAATCTGGCGCTGATCTTTCTGGGCGTGGCCGGCATCATCACGCCGTCCGCCTCGGCGCTTCCGCATAATACGTCGACTCTGGGGATCAGCCTGAAGAGCATGACGGACCTGTTAGATAAAACTGCTGTTGAGAACCGCTGACAGATATAAAAGCACGAAGTGCAGAGGAATGCCGCTGATAGGCCGCCTCTCCATACTTCGTGCTTTTCTTTACCCCGATCCAACTGAAAAATTCACCAGCCGGAGCGTGTTCCCGGGATAATCAGTGTGAGACCGGACACCTCCGATACGGCATGCCGTACTCCTCCCAGAACTGGTGAACAAACCCATTATACAACTGAGAACAGGAAAATACAAGAATTTGTGTAAAAAATGCACAAGATTGGACGTTAAAAAATACACGCTACGGTTTGACATCGTTTTGCTAAGCCGGTATAATGGTATCAGTGAATCAGTTAATGGGTACAGAGAAAAGGGGATACTTAGTGGAGAACAAGGGAATTTCCAGGGCAGTGATCGAACGGCTGCCCAGGTATTATCGTTATCTGGGAGAACTTCTGGAAGAAGGGGTGGAGCGGATATCCTCGGGAGAGCTGAGCAGAAGGATGCATGTGACTGCTTCCCAGATCCGGCAGGATCTGAATAATTTCGGCGGATTCGGGCAGCAGGGGTACGGCTACAATGTAAAGTATCTGTATGAGGAAATCGGAAAGATTTTGGGCATTGACAGGAAGCACAACCTGATCATCATCGGCTCCGGCAATCTGGGGCAGGCCATAGCCAATTACGCCAACTTTGAGAGGCGGGGGTTTATCGTCAAGGGAATGTTTGACGTGAATCCCAAATTGATCGGCATGGTAGTCCGCGGCGTGGAGATTATGGGCGTGGAGAATCTGGAGGACTTTATCGTGGAAAATGACGTGCAGATCGCTGCGCTGACGATTCCCAAGACCAAGGCTCCGGAGATTGCGGACCGGCTGGTGCAGGCGGGCATTAAGGCCATCTGGAATTTCGCCCATGTGGATCTGAATGTGCCGGAGGATGTGGTGGTGGAGAACGTGCATCTGTCGGAGAGCCTTATGCGCCTGTCCTACCGGGTCAGCAGAATGCAGGACCAGCAGGAGAAGAAGGCCGGGAAGGTGGAGAATAAGTAAATTATGATCGTCGGAATAGGCACGGATATGGTGGAGATATGCCGGGTGGAAAAAGCCTGCAGAAGTCAGGCCTTTGTAAACCGTGTCTATACGGAGGAAGAGCGCCGGCAGGCGGGGAACAGGATTTCCCGTCTGGCCGGCGATTTTGCCGTCAAGGAGGCGGTGTCCAAATCTCTCGGCACCGGTTTCAGGCAGTTTATGCCGGGGGATGTGGAGGTTCTGAGGGATGAGCTGGGAAAACCGTATGTGAATCTGATGGGCGGGGCGGACCGGACAGCCAGGCAGCTGGGGATCACCGGATTTCATGTTTCCATTACCAACACGAAGGACTATGCCGTGGCGTTTGTCGTGGCAGAGTCGGAAAGGAGCGGGGTATGAGGTATCTTGTAACTGGAGGTCAGATGAAGGAGATCGACCGGAACGCCATTGAGCGGGTAGGGATTCCCTCGGTGGTCCTGATGGAGCGGGCCGCGATGTTTGTGGCGGACGAGGCGGTTCGGTATGCGGAAAACTGCAAGTCCCGGGATGCTCTTTCCGTCTGGGCGGTCTGCGGCAGCGGAAATAACGGGGCGGACGGCATTGCGGCGGCAAGGCTGCTGCATAATAAAGGTTACAAGGTTACGGTAATTCTGGCCGGCGGCGCGGAGCACGGGACGGAGGAATTCTATTTACAGCGAAGAATCGCCCTGAATCTGGATGTTCCCGTGGTGGACTGGAAGGATTTTCTGCCGGGCCGGTGTGATATTCTGATTGACGCCGTGTTCGGAGTAGGGCTGAGCAGGCAGGTGGAAGGGGAGTATGAGAAGGTTCTGCGGATGATGCGGGACTGCGGCGCGGAATGGACCATAGCCGTAGACATGCCCTCCGGAATCCACAGCGATAACGGACAGGTTATGGGGCTTGCGGTTCCGGCGGATGTCACCGTAACTTTCGGATACAGGAAGCTGGGAAGCGTCCTGTTTCCCGGCCGGCAGTACTGCGGCCAGGTGAAGGTCTGCGACATCGGATTTCCGGAAGGCAGCGTCCTTAAGCTTCAGAAGGAGCTGAACGCGCCGGTGGCGGTTACCTACGGGCCGGAAGATCTGGAACGGGTACCGGAGAGACCCAGGTACAGCAACAAGGGAACCTTCGGCAAGGTTCTGGTGGTGGCCGGCTCTGAGAACATGGGCGGAGCGGCTTACTTAAGTGCCCTGGCGGCCTACCGTATCGGAGCGGGGCTGGTGAAGATTATGACGGTCAGTGAGAACCGGCAGATGATGCAGCAGCTGCTGCCGGAGGCGATTCTGACGGTGTATGACGCTTCGGAGGCGGAGCGGGAGCCGGAGGCGTTTCACAGGAAGGTCGAGCGGGAATGCGCCTGGGCGGATGTGATCGTCCTGGGGCCGGGCATCGGTCAGGGAGGGGGGACCAGAGAACTTCTGAGGGAATTTCTCACCAACGCCTATGTGCCTATGGTGCTGGACGCGGACGGACTCAATACCATTGCGGGTTATCCGGAGCTGACTCAGTATTATACGGAAAATATTATCATTACGCCCCATCTGGGGGAAATGTCCCGGCTGACCGGGCTGACGACGGAGCAGATCCGCAGGGATATTGTGGCCGCTGCGGCAGATTACAGCAGCACCTACGGGGTTATCTGTGTGCTGAAGGATTCGGCCACGGTGGTATCCGCCAGGGACGGCCAGCGCTATGTGAATTTCAGCGGCAACAGCTGCATGGCCAAGGCCGGCTCCGGTGATGTGCTGACCGGCGCCATCGCCGGGCTCCTGGCTCAGGGAAGCGAGCTGTGGGACGCGGCCACGCTGGGCGTGTACCTTCACGGCCTGGCAGGCGACTGCCTGCGGGATGAGGGCGGTTCTTACGGAATGCTGGCCAGAGAGCTGGCGGACCGGATAGGAAGAATATTTGCGGGAGGCATGAAATGGACGGAGAAAATATAACGTATGAAAGAGTCTGGGCGGAGATAGATCTGGATGCCGCGGTCAGTAATATGGAGTCCATGCGGCGCAATCTGGCGGGAGGCGCCGGACTCATAGGCGTGGTGAAGACCGACGGGTACGGACACGGAGCCGTTCCCATAGCGAAGGCCATCGATCCCTATGTGGCCGGATATGCGGTTGCCACTGTCGATGAGGCTGAAAATCTCATAAGGCACGGGATCAGGAAACCGATCCTGATTCTGGGGGTGACCCATCCCGGACGGTACAGGGAGCTGGTGGAGTATGAGATCCGCCCGGCTGTATTTACAATGGAGCAGGCCAGGGCCCTGTCAGATACGGCAGTTTCCATGGGCAAGACTGTCCGGATCCATCTGGCCCTTGATACCGGCATGAGCCGGATCGGCATGAAGCCGGATGAGGCGTCGGCGGATCTGGCGGCTGCCATCAGCCGGCTGCCGGGAATCCTGACAGAGGGGATGTTTACTCATTTTGCCAGGGCAGACGAGACGGATAAGACCTCCGCCTGCCGCCAGATGGAGCTGTATCTGAATTTTGTGAAGCTTCTTAAGGACCGGGGAATAGAGATCCCTGTAAAGCATATTTCCAACAGCGCCGGCATCATCGATCTGCGGGAGGCCCATCTGGATATGGCCCGGGCAGGCATTTCCATTTACGGCATTTATCCGTCAGATGAGGTGGATAAGGAAAAGGTTCCGCTGAAGCCGGTTATGTCCCTGAAAAGCCATATTACCTTTATCAAGGAGATACAGCCGGGAACGGCGGTCAGTTATGGAGGTACCTTTGTAGCGGATAAACCTATGAGGATCGCGACTATTCCGGTAGGTTACGGAGACGGTTATCCCAGAAACCTTTCGGGAAAGGGCCGTGTGCTGATCTGCGGGAAAAGCGCGCCGATTCTGGGCAGAGTCTGTATGGACCAGTTTATGGCGGATGTATCCGGCATTCCGGAGGCGGAAGAGTGGACCGAGGTGACGCTGATCGGAGAGGACGGAGGCCGTCAGCCGGTCGACCGGATTACCGTGGATGAGATTGCCCGGACGGGAGGCGGATTTACCTACGAGATTATCTGCGATATCGGAAAACGGGTTCCCAGAGTCTATCTGCGGAATGGCCGTGTCGTCGGAACCAAGGATTATTTTGAGGATTTGTATCAGGATTTCATGAGCTGAGGACAGACAGGCAGATTCCCGCCGTACACAGGAGCATGTCCGGTTTCATACCATAAATCATAGGCACAGTATGAATACAGCCGCAGAAAAGCGTGAATACTACATATGTGAACTATGATTGACGGAGAGTGAAACAGTGATTATCAGGCGAGGAGATATTTATTATGCTGATTTGCGGCCGGTGGTAGGCTCGGAGCAGGGCGGCGTCCGCCCGGTTCTTATTATACAGAATGATATAGGCAACAAACACAGTCCCACAGTCATCTGCGCGGCCATCACTTCCAAGATGAACAAGGCGAAGCTGCCCACCCACGTGGAGCTGGACACCCGCCGGTGTGATATGGTGAGAGATTCCGTGATTCTGCTGGAGCAGCTGAGGACCATTGACAAACAGCGGCTGAAAGAGAAGATCTGCCATATAGATGATGACCTGCTCAGAAAGGTAGACTGCGCGCTGAAGGTGAGCCTGGAGCTGCCTACATAGTCTGAACAGAAATGAAGTTCCGGAATGAAAGAGATAGATACGTCCCATGAGTACAGTGAAGACAGTGCGGCAGGCGTCCCGGTCATCGGGGCGCCTGTTTGGTGTCTGTCTGTGATAGGATTTCTGTGGCGTATAACGGCGGATAAGACAGGCCGATGATGAGAAAAGTCTTGCCAGACGGTCGATTCAGTGTTAAGATAATACCGACGTGTTGGAAGAATTTCAGAAGACGAATGAGAGCAGAAAGAAAAGGAGAGGTTATTTCATGTCAGGACATTCCAAATTTTCCAATATCAAGCGCAAGAAAGAGAAGAATGATGCTGCCAGAGGAAAGATTTTTACCGTTATCGGCCGTGAGATCGCGGTGGCCGTGAAGGAAGGCGGTCCGGATCCGGCCAACAACAGCAAGCTTCGCGATGTGATCGCCAAGGCCAAGGCCAACAATATGCCTAACGATACCATTGACCGCGGCATCAAGAAGGCGGCCGGAGACGCCGGTTCCGTAAATTATGAGAGGCTGACTTATGAAGGCTACGGCCCCAGCGGCGTGGCGATTATCGTAGATACGCTGACGGACAACAAGAATCGGACGGCGGCTGATATCCGCGCTGCCTTTACCAAGGGAGGCGGCAACGTAGGCGCCCAGGGCAGTGTGTCTTACATGTTTGACCGGAAAGGCCAGATCATTGTAGACAAGGAAGAGTGTGAGATGGAGGCTGACGATCTGATGATGGCGGCCTTGGACGCGGGAGCGGAGGATTTCGCGGAAGAGGAGGAGAGTTACGAGATTTATACGTCTCCTGATGATTTCAGCGCGGTCCGTGAGGCCATGGAAGCCGCCGGTGTTCCCATGCTGGAGGCGGAAATTACCATGATTCCCCAGAACTGGGTGGAGCTGACCGACGAGGAGGCCATCAAGAAGATGACCAGGATCCTGGACCTGCTGGATGAGGACGATGATGTTCAGGCGGTTTACCATAACTGGGACGAATAAGAATAAAATGTACCGGCTGCCGGAGGATGAAAATCCGCGGCAGCCTTTTTTTGATCTGGCAGAGGCCGAAACGGCCGCAGCAAAAGTTTATTGTTTTTTAATTTGCCGTCTTTGTTTGAATCTGATATACTGAAATTGGAAGTTTTCTCATATGATGTGTTTCTGTTCATAAGTCAGGCTGTCCTGCCGTAAATCCCAGAAGGGTAATCTTAAGAATCATATTGGGTATAAGTGAACTGTAACTTTTTGTACTTTTGTTTCCGGTATTTTTTAGCTGTTTACAAGAGGTTTTCTTTTCGTTATAATGAAGGAGGATACAGTATGTCAAATGAAATGGTCAACCGGGAGTATAAGGCTTCTCTGTTCGCCTGGATCTTTTCTGACCGGGAGGCGGCGCTGGAGCTCTATAATTCCGTGAACGGGACGGATTACGACGATCCGTCGGAACTGAGGTTTAACACGATCGAGAAGGCCCTGTATATGGGAATGAAGAATGATAACTCGTTCCTGTTTGCGGGGGATATGAACCTGTACGAGCACCAGTCGACGTACAACCCCAATATGCCGCTGCGGGGAGTGTTTTATTTCTCAGCGCTGTACTGGGCGTATGTGAAGGAGCAGGGGCTTGACCTGTATTCCAACGCGAGGCTGAAGCTGCCGGTGCCCCGCTATATCGTCTTTTACAATGGGTCAAAGGAGATGCCGGAGTCAGAGGAGCTGAGGCTGTCGGACTCCTTTCTGAAGAGAGAGGAGCAGGCGGAAGGGAAGGAGCGTCCGTATGGGGAGGAACCTGCGCTGGAGTGTGTGGTGCAGGTTCTGAATGTGAACTATGGTCACAACCGGAAGCTGATGGAGGGATGCCGGAAGCTGCAGGAGTATGCGTATCTGGTGAACGCGATCCGCAGGAGGCTGAGCGAGGGGAAGACCCTGAGGGCAGCGGTAGACGAGGCGGTGGACGAGTGCATTGAGGGGAACATATTGAAGGAATTTCTGCTGAGGAACCGAGTGGAGGTGACGGATGTGATCCTGGAGGAATATGATGAGGAGCTGCACATCAGGAGTGAGAAGAAGCTGAGTTATGAGGAAGGCAGGAGTGAGGGCTACAGGGAAGGACAGAGTAAGGGACAGAATGAAGGGCGTGAGTATGCTTTAGTAGAATTAGTCGCCAGGAAGCTGCGGAAGGGAAAGCCGGTTGAGGTCATCGCTGAAGAGCTGGAGACAGACATTTCCCAGGTGACCCGGATCTGCGAGGCGGCGCAGTCGTTTGCCCCGGAGTATGATGCCGGACAGATTTTTGCAGCGTTGCAGGCGCGGACGGATAAATAGTATTTGAGTTTACAGCGTATGGTATAAAACGCCGCTCCCGGGAAATCCCGGGGGCGGCGCATATATTTATTGGCTGATTACGTGACTTGAGGTGACCCTCTGCGTACTATTTATCAGAAGAAGCCTCTTTCAGGTCAAACCCGAAATACTTCACAGCGTTGTTGTAGCAGATGCCCTCAACGATTTCCTTCAGGGCTTTCATGTCCGCCGGATATTCGCCGTTTTCTACCCAGCCGCCGATCAGGTTGCACATGATGCGGCGGAAATACTCATGTCTCGCATAGGACAGGAAGCTTCTGGAGTCGGTCAGCATGCCGATGAAGTTGCCGAAGCAGCCCAGGTTGGCCAGGGAGGTCATCTGGTCGATCATGCCCTGTTTGTGATCGTTGAACCACCAGGCGGCACCCTGCTGAAGCCGTCCCGCTACGCCGGGGCCCTGGAAGCAGCCGATGATCGTGCCGATGGCAGCGTTGTCATTGGGGTTTAAGGAGTACAGGATGGTCTTGGGGATTTCGTTGGTCGCGCTTAAGGCGTTCAGGAAATCGGCGGCCTGAGCGGAAGGAGCGTAGTCATTGATGCAGTCGAAGCCGGTATCCACACCCAGCTGCTGGTACATGTAGGCGTTATTGTCCCTCTTGCAGCCGTAGTGAAGCTGCATAACCCAGTCCAGACGGTTGTACTGCTTGGCCAGGAACTGGAGCATGGCAGTTTTGTACTTAGCCTGTTCCTCTTTGGTGGTGGGCTCGCCGGCCAGCGCCTTCTTCAGGATGGCGTTGATTTCCTCATCGGAAGCCGGGGCATACATAATGTACTCGATACCGTGGTCGGATACCTTGCAGCCCTGAGAATTGAAATAGTCCATCCGGTTCTTGATGGCGTCCTTGAGAGAGCACCAGCACTGGACCTTGACTCCGCTGACTTCGGAAAGCTTGTCCATGTATGCCGGAAATTCCGGCTTTTCGATATTTACGGCCTTGTCCGGTCTCCACGCCGGCAGAACCTGCACATCAAAGGTATCGTCTTCCTTGATCTTCTTGTGCCACTCCAGGGAATCGACAGGATCATCGGTGGTGCAGATCAGGGTCACGTTGGACTGTTTGATCAGGTTGCGGACGGTCATGGAATCCTCCTGCAGCTTGGCGTTGCACAGATTCCATACTTCCTCGGCGGTGTCGCCGTTTAAGTAACCCTGATAGCCGAAATAATTGCGCAGCTCCGCGTGGCTCCAGTGATGCAGAGGATTACCGATCAGCTTAGGCATGGTTTCCGCCCATTTCTGGAACTTCTCCCGGTCGCTGGCGTCGCCGGTGACATATTTCTCCTCTACGCCGTTAGAGCGCATCTGACGCCATTTGTAATGATCGCCGCCCAGCCATACCTGAGTAATGTTGTCGAACTTCCGATTTTCGGCAATCTCCTGAGGATTGATGTGGCAGTGGTAGTCAAGGATCGGCATCTTCTCCGCGATATCGTGGTACAGGGTTTTGGCCATGTCCGTTGAGAGAAGGAAATCCTTGTCCATAAATTGTTTCATAAGTGTACTCCTCCTTTATATCTTATTTTTTATAAATCTGTTGTTTGCTTCTGGACAAAATCCGCCTTGATGACAGATTTGCCCGGCACCTGTCCGCCGCCGAATACCTTCATCAGGCTCTGAACGGTAATGATGCTGAGAGATTCTATCTTGGTGTCCACAGAAGAGATCTCCGGGTCGGTGCAGTAGGACAGCATGGAGTTATTGTACCCGACAATGGACAATTCTTCCGGAATGGACTTCTTTCTGCAGTGGGCGAACTTGAGAGCGCCTACGGCCAGAGAGTCGTCAGAGGTCATGACCGCGTCGAAGGTCAGCCCGGAATCTGCAAGAGACAGAAGCAGTTCCTTGGCCTCCCCCAGGTCCTTGGCGCACCGGTGAATCAATTCCTGGCGCACCGGCATCCCGTGGGCCGTCAGGGCGTCTTTATAACCCTGCAGTTTGTTCATGCCGCTGTAGGAATGGCTGGTGTACAGATACAGAATCTGCCGCCGTCCCGACTGAAGCAACCGGTGGGCAACCTGATACATGGCATCGTGGTCATCGCAGACGGTGCTGTAAATGCCGGGCGCGTCCAGATAACCGTTCACCAGCATGACAGGCAGATCGGCCGCGGCCTCAATGATGTAATTGTTGTCCTCCGCCGAATCGATTTCCACAAATTTGGAGCCGGCCAGAATCATGGCGTCCACCCGTTTGGAAAGAAGAAGCTCAAAATACTGGCGCTTATTGACCAGCTCGGATCCGGTGCAGCAGAGGATGGAATCGTAGCCGTTGGCCCTCAGTTCCCGTTCCAGATAATAAATGGCATGGGCCAGATAAGGGTCGGAGGAATCGGAGCACATGATTCCCACAGTCTTCATAGTGTTCAGGCCCAGTCCCCGTGCAAATACGTTGGGGGTGTATCCCAGTTCGTCCATGACCTCCAGAACGCGGTTCCTGGTCTTGTCACTGACATTGGGATTGCCGTTCAGAACCCGGGACACAGTGGCGATGGAAACACCGGCCTTTGCCGAAACGTCATATATATTCAAGTCATCACCTCATAACCCTGTAAGCACTTACAATACAATTCTATTATAAATGGGGAGCCGGAAAAATGCAAGGGCAATCATTTTTTTTTCGCGAGGTGAAACACCAGCAGAAGGCCTCCGTAACAGGCAGAAAGAAATGAAACCTGTATGGCAATGACCAGAAAATCAGGAAGGTTATACGAAGGAAAGGTTACACTCTGGGCAAAGCGGAAGATTCCTATGGATATGACCAGGAGAATGGCCGGCCTGACAGCCATTTCCCATGGGTTCCAGGAAAAGGGAACAAGCTTTTTCAGGGTTCTGAGGTGGAGAAGGGCCAGAAGAAGCTCTGACGCCAGCATTCCCCAGAGCCAGGCGGTGATTCCGAAAACAGGGATTCCGAAAAGGACAAAAGCGATCCGGATCAGCAGCGCCGTGACATTATGTAGAAAGGTAGTTCTGGTCTGGCCCAGGCCGTTCAGGATGCTGCCGGTAGTTGTGGACAGATAGAGAAAAGGACACAACCAGGCCAGAATTTCCATGAAGGTTCCGGCGGAGGGGTCATGGAAGACAACAGTGCCCAGGGTGTGGCCGAACAGGGTGAAAACGCCGATGCACAGGATTCCCATGTACAGGCTGTACCGCAGGGAAACGGCGACGGACTGCGCGATGCGGGATTTTTGTCCTCTGGACTGAGCCTCCGCCACTGCAGGCAGCAGAAGCACCGCCATGGAATTGGTGATGGCGGAGGGAAAGAGGATGAAGGGCATGGCCATGCCTGTCAATACGCCGTAGACGCCGAAGGCCTGGGAGGAAGACAGGCCGTAGGCCGTGAGCCGGTTGGGAATCCAGATAGCCTCGGCGCTGGAAAGGAGATTGATGACCAGGCGGTTGCCCATGAGCGGAAGAGCCAGGCTCATAAGGGCGGCGGCTGTTTGGAGGAAGGGGGAGAATCCTGCCTGCGAGGCCCCGGCTGCCGCCTGGGTTTCGGCTGCTTTTGCTTCAATCGCTTCCTGGGCTTCGGTCGCTTTTGTTTTGACTGCTTCCTGGGCTTTGGTCGCTTTTGCTCCGGGTTCTTCCAGTTCAGATATTGCGGAAAGCCGGTAGCAGAGCACAGTATAGCAGCAGGAGGCGATCTCTCCGATCAGATGGCCGGTTACGGCCAGCTCTACCGTTATGGCCTGCCCCTGCTGCGTCAGGATACCGGCGATCAGGAACACAGCCCCCATGCGGACAATCTGCTCAACGATCTGGGAGAAGGCAGGGACCTCGGTTTTCCGTATGCCGTAGTAATAACCGTTTACGCAGGCGTGAATGGCGGAGAAAGGCACGGAAATGGCCATAAACGGCAGCAGGGCGGCACACCGGTCTTCCAGAAGGATCCCGTGGGCCAGAGCGGGAGCAAACCGGATGATGAGGAAGGACAAGGCAGTACCGATGGTCAGAGAGATGGTCAGGCCGGTGCGGAAAATCAGCCGGCCTTTTTCTGTGTTTGCGGCCACGAAGCGGGAGATGGCGGTCTGGAGGGAACCGGCACACAGGGCGAAGCAGACGCCGTAGACAGGGTGGACCATGTTGTAAAGTCCCAGCCCTTCCGCGCCGATGGTCCGTGACAGGAAGATACGGTAGAAAAAGCCAAGTACCCTGGCGGCAAAGCCGGCGGCGGTCAGCAGAAGAGTTCCGGTAATAAGCGTGTGTTTTCTGAAAAAGTCAGTCATAGAGGGCAGTTGATCCATGGATAAAAATCAATTATTACAGTTTATTGAGAGGTCTGGAAAAAAATTCAAATAAATCCTATTGCATTACTAGGAATATAATGTATAATAGAGGAAGATAAAAGAAAGGCGGAATACACAGATGAAACAGCTGATTTATTTGGATAATGCGGCAACGACCAAAACAAGACCGGAAGTGGTTCAGGCCATGCTGCCCTATTTTACCGAGTATTATGGGAACCCGTCCTCGGTGTACGATTTTTCCGCTCCCTGCAAGAAAGCGATTGCGGAAGCCAGGGAGACCATAGCGAAATCCATTGGCGCAAAGACCAACGAGATATATTTTACCGCAGGAGGAAGCGAGTCCGACAACTGGGCCATCAAGGCCGCGGCCGAGGCTTACCAGGCGAAGGGAAAGCATATTATTACCAGCAAGATCGAGCACCACGCGGTGCTGCATACCTGTGAGTACCTGGAGAAGAGAGGCTTTGAGGTGACGTATCTGGATGTGGACGAGTACGGCACTGTGAAGCTGGATGAACTGAAGAAGGCCATCCGTCCGGACACTATTCTGATTTCCATTATGTTTGCCAACAATGAGATCGGAACTCTTCAGCCGGTTAAGGAGATCGGACAGATCGCCAGGGAGCACGGCATCCTGTTCCACACGGACGCGGTTCAGGCCTATGCCCATGTGCCGATTGATGTGGATGATCTTAACATTGATATGCTCAGCGCCAGCGGCCACAAACTGAACGGCCCCAAGGGCATCGGTTTTCTGTATATCCGGACCGGCGTGAAGATCCGTTCCTTTATTCACGGCGGAGCCCAGGAGAGAAAGCGCAGAGGCGGCACGGAGAACGTGCCGGGCATCGTGGGTCTGGGAAAGGCCGCGGAGCTTGCCATGGCGGATATGGAAGAGAGAGCGGCTAAGGAGAGAGAACTGAGGGATTACCTGATCGACCGGGTTCTGGCGGAGGTTCCGTACGCCAGACTGAACGGTCACCGGACCAACCGTCTGAGCAACAACGCCAACTTCGCGTTTCAGTTTATTGAGGGAGAGTCCATGCTGATCATGCTGGATATGGAGGGAATCTGCGGTTCCAGCGGTTCCGCCTGCACCTCCGGCTCACTGGATCCGTCCCATGTGCTTCTGGCCATCGGACTGCCCCATGAGATCGCCCACGGCTCCCTTCGGCTGACCCTCAGCGAGGAGAACACAAAGGAAGAGATGGATTTCGTAGTAGAGAAGATCAAGGCAATCGTTCAGAGACTTCGGAACATGTCGCCTCTTTATGAGGATTTTATGAGGAAAAACGGCAGAAAATAGCCGGAAGAACATTCAGGGAAAAGGAGAACACAAATGTATACAGAAAAAGTGATGGACCATTTTGAGCATCCGAGGAACGTAGGCGAGATTGAGAATCCCAGCGGCATGGGAACGGTGGGCAACGCCAAGTGCGGCGATATCATGAGAATCTATCTGGATATTGACGAGAACCAGATCATCCGCGACGTGAAGTTCAAGACCTTCGGCTGCGGCGCCGCCGTGGCGACCAGCAGTATGGCCACCACCATGGTAAAGGGCAAATCCGTCCAGGAAGCCATGGAGGTTACCAACAAGGCGGTTATGGAGGCTCTGGATGGACTTCCCCCGGTGAAGGTACATTGTTCATTGCTTGCGGAAGAGGCCATTCACGCGGCTCTCTGGGACTACGCCCAGAAGAACGGCATTGAGATCAAGGGTCTGGAAAAACCGAAGACCGATATCAGCGAGGGCGAGGAGGACGAAGAGTACTAAGCCCCGTTGGAAAAATGGAGAGGCGTTCCGGCTGCAGGGCGCCTTTTTCCGTATGACAGGAAATTGACTGTTTTATGACAGAAGATTTTAACTTGCGTGAACTGCCGGCATGATATAGAATAGATAAGGTGAAGATGAGAGACCGAAGCGGAAAGTTGATTGATATATGAGCGAAAAAAAGAAAGTTGTGGTCGGCATGTCCGGCGGCGTGGATTCCTCGGTTGCGGCATGGCTTCTGAAGGAGCAGGGCTACGATGTGATGGGAGTCACCATGGAAATCTGGCAGGATGAAGGCTCGGACGCCGCGGCGGCAAACGGCGGGTGCTGCGGCTTAAGCGCTGTGGAGGACGCCAGGCAGGTGGCCTGGCGGCTGGGAATCCCCCATTATGTGATGAATTTCCGAGAGGAGTTCCGGGAGAAGGTAATCGACTATTTTATTGATGAATATATTCACGGAAGGACGCCCAATCCGTGTATCGCCTGCAACCGGTATGTGAAGTGGGAATCCCTTTTGCGGCGCAGCCTGGATATCGGGGCGGATTATATTGCTACCGGGCACTACGCCCGGGTAGACAGGCTGGACAACGGCAGATACGCGGTGCGCAGTTCGGTCACAGCAGCCAAGGACCAGACCTACGCTCTGTATAATCTGACTCAGTACCAGCTTGCCCATACCCTGATGCCGGTAGGAAATTACAGCAAGGACCAGATCCGCCGGGTGGCGGAGGAGCTGGGGCTGCCTGTGGCGCATAAGCGGGACAGCCAGGAGATCTGTTTTATCCCGGATAAGGATTACGCGGGATTTATCAGGGCCCATTCCGACGCGGAGCTGCCGGCCGGGGATTTTGTCAGTACGGACGGTCAGGTGTTGGGACGACACAAGGGGATCACTCATTACACCGTAGGCCAGCGCAAGGGGCTGAATCTGGCGATGGGCCATCCGGTTTTTGTGACAGAGATCCGTCCGGATGTCAACCAGGTGGTGATCGGGGAAGCGGAGGATGTCTTTTCCGACAGCTTAACCTGTAACCGTTTGAACTGGATGGCTATTGAGAGGTTACAGGGAACCATGCGGGTTTCCGCCAAGATCCGCTATGCCCACAGAGGCGCCGCCTGCACCATAGAAGAGGAGGGGCCGGATCTGGTGAAGGTTCGGTTTGATGAGCCCCAGAGGGCGGTCACCCCCGGACAGGCAGTGGTTTTTTATGATGGAGATTATGTGATTGGAGGAGGCGTAATATTATGAAGAAAGTTGAATGCGGACAGAGGAGGAGACCGGTATCTCCGGCGCCGGCGGTACTGGCGCTGGCGGTGATCCTGACTGCGGGATGCGGGAAATATGACGCCATAGAGGTTAAGGCGGCGGTGGGAACCGCCGATTACAGCGGCGGCCCCGGTGTGGTAAATTCCGATGACCAGAGCCGGGAAGCGGCGGCCGGACCCGGGACGGCAGAGGCTGCCGCTTCGGTTGGGATTGCTGTCCCGGTTGAAACTGCTGCTTCGGCAGAGACTGCCGCTTCAGCAGAAACAGCTGCCCCTGCGGAGGCTCCGTCTTTTGCCGAGGTGGATGAGACTGTGTATGTCACAGGTTCCGATGTGAATGTCAGGGCTTCCTGGAGCACGTCCAGCCAGGTGGTGGGAGTGCTGTCCAGGGGAGAGGCGCTGAAGCGGACGGGGACCAGCCCGGAGTGGAGCCGCGTGATTTACGGGGACCGGACGTGCTATGTGGCTGCCCGGTATCTGGATACGAAGGAGCCTGAGACTCAGGCCGCGGCTCAGGCCCAGGCAGTTCAGACGGCAGCTGAGGGAGCGGTCACCCTGAATCCGTCCTGGAAATACGCGGAGTTTTCCAAGATCAGTTCCGGAGCGGCTATGCTTTACAAGGCGCCCGGTTCCAACCGGAAGGGAATCACGGTCTGCGTCAACGCAGGCCACGGAACTAAGGGCGGTTCCTCGGTGAAGACGCTCTGCCATCCGGACGGAACGGCCAAGGTAACCGGAGGCACGACTGCTGCCGGAGCGACGACAGCGGCGGCGGTGTCCGGCGGCATGACCTTTGCCGACGGGACTGCGGAGCCGAAGGTAACCCTGGCTCTGGCTCTGAAACTGAAATCGAAGCTTCTGGCGGAAGGTTATGACGTGCTGATGATTCGTGAGAGCGACGATGTCCAGCTGGACAATGTGGCCCGCACCGTGATCGCCAACAATGCGGCCGACTGCCATATAGCCCTTCACTGGGATTCCACTGCCAGTAATAAGGGAGCCTTTTATATGAGCGTGCCCGGCAACGCGTCTTACCGGAACATGGAGCCGGTCAAGTCCCACTGGCAGCAGCACAACGCCCTGGGAGAGAGCCTGATCGGCGGCCTGCGGAGCGCGGGAGTGAAGATTTTCTCCGGCGGTTCCATGGAGATGGATCTGACGCAGACATCCTACTCCACAGTGCCTTCCATTGATATTGAATTGGGCGACAAAGTGTCCGATCATTCGGACGGAACTCTGGAGACGCTGGCCGGCGGCCTTCTGGCCGGAATCAACGCCTATTTTGCGCAGTGATCATGCAGATGAATTTTTTTAAAAGAAAGACTATCCAAATCACAAAAAATAAGGTATAATCAATTGACTGGCACAAGGAGATGTAGCGAAGCGGCCATAACGCGGCGCACTCGAAATGCGTTTGTCGGTTTACCCCGGCACAAGGGTTCGAATCCCTTCATCTCCGCTGGACATGAGGGTATCGTGAGATCTGAGATGATGGAGCGGTACCCTCAATTATCTGGAGGTGGAAACATGAGCTGTGTGATTGAGAATGCCTGCCTGCGGGTGGAGATTCAGGAACTGGGCGGAAGCCTCTCGTCGGTCCGGGACAGATCGGGTACGGAGTACCTGTGGCAGGGAGACCCGGCCTACTGGGATGGACAGGCCCCGAATCTTTTTCCCTACATAGGCAGGATGACAGGCAAAAAATATATTCTTGACGGAAAAGAATATTCCATGGATATTCACGGCTTCGTGAAGGACAGTGTTATGGATGCGGCTGCTCATGAAACGGATCAGGTCAGATTTTGTCTGGAGGACAATGAGACGACCCGAAGCCAGTATCCTTATCATTTCCGGTACGAGGCGGCCTACAGGCTGGCGGAGAACCGGATCCTGATCGGGTACCGCGTGGAAAATCGGGATGACCGGACGATGTATTTCGGGATTGGCGGACATCCGGGGTTCTGTGTGCCTCTGGAGCAGGGACTGAAGTTTGAGGACTACTGCCTTCGGTTTCCGGAAGTGACCCGCATGAAGAGAGTGAACTTTACTCCGGCCTGCTTCGTGGCCGGTGGAGCGGAAGAATTTCCTCTTGAGCCGGGAAATGTGCTTCCTCTGCGCCATGATCTGTTTGACCGGGACGCCATCATTCTGCAGGATATTCCGAAAGAGGTAAGTCTTGCGGCGGCAAAGGAGGATTCCGCGGCTCCGCGAAAGGGCGTGCGGGTTGTCTTTCCCCAGATGGACTATCTGGGTATCTGGCACGCGCCGAAGACAGACGCGCCTTATGTCTGCATAGAACCGTGGTCGTCCCTGCCGTCCCGCCAGGATGTGGTGGAGGATCTGGCCGCGCAGCCGGGGCTGGTCAGCTTAAGGCCGGGCGGCGTCTATGAGAACCGGTGGGAGATTCAGATACTGGGCTGAGAAGGAAAGCGGGAAGGACGGATACATGCCATATGGCAGATTTGATTTTTTATAACGGAACGATTCATACCATGGACGATGAGGAGGCGGCAGTAACCAGAGAAGCGGACGGGCTTCCGGTCTCGGCTGTGGCAATAAGCGGCGGACGGATTCAGGCTGTGGGAACGGATGAAGAGATCCTGCGGCTGGCCGGCGAAAACTGCCGGGTCATCGACCTGAAGGGCGCCTGCCTGGTCCCGGGATTCAATGACAGTCACTGCCATCTGCTGACTACGGGGATCGGAACGGAGCTTCTGGATCTGCGGGGAGCCGCTTCCGCGGAGGAAGTGATTCGGAGGGGAAGAAACTATATCGAAGAGCGTCAGATTCCGGACGGCGTCTGGGTCCACGGGACAGGATATGACCAGAATCTGTTTGCGGATAAGAAGCTGCCGGACAGAAGGGTGGCGGACGCGATTTCTTCCCGGCATCCCGTTCTGCTTGAGCGGATCTGCGGTCATGTGGGGGCCGCCAACACCATGGCCCTGGAGCTGGCCGGATGCGGGGAGGATACGGAGATTTACGGAGGAGAGCTGGAGAAAGACGGCGCCGGGCATCTGACGGGAGTTCTGAAGGAGAACGCCCTGGAGGCGTTCACTGCACTGATCCCGCGGCCCGGTGTGGAAGAAACCAAGGAGATCATCAAAAAGACCGCAGCCAGGTACAATGCCTGCGGAGTCACTTCCGTCCAGACCGACGACCTGGGCGAGGTGGATCTGGACACGATGCTGGAGGCCTACCGGCAGCTGGAGAAGGAAGGGAAGCTGAACCTGCGGATTTTTGAGGAGGTCCGCGCGGCAGGACTTTCGGAACTTAAGCGGTTTCTGGATTACGGCCTGCGGACCGGAGACGGCAGCGACTATTTTAAGATCGGAAACATCAAGCTTTTTGCGGACGGCTCCCTGGGGGCAAGAACCGCATATATGATCCGGAATTACGCGGATGATCCGGGAAACCGGGGAATCGCCGTGTATACTCAGGAAGAGCTGGACCGGCTGGTGGGGGAGGCCCACAGAGCCGGTATGCAGGTAGCCTGTCACGCCATCGGAGACGGCGCGGTGGAGCAGTGCGTAACCGCTTTCGCGAAGGCTTACCGCTCAGACGGAGTCTGTCTCAGGGACAGGGTGGTGCACTGCCAGTTTGCGGATGACGGGCTGCTGGAAAAAATGGCGGCCAGCAAGATTGCCTCGGATATACAGCCGCCGTTTACGGTGTCCGACGCGCCGATGGTGCCTTCCCGCCTGGGAGACAGAGAATGGTGCGGATACCGTTGGAAGACCATGCTGAACATGGGAATCCGGCTGGGCGCAGGTTCCGACAGCCCAGTGGAGCCTTTTGACGTCATCTGGGGAATCCACTGCGCGGTGAACCGGATGGACCGTCAGGGACGCCCGGCAGGCATCAGCCACCCGGAGGAGAAGCTGACGGCGAAGGAGGCGCTGAGGCTTTATACTGCCGGCAGCGCTTACCTGTCCTTTGACGAGAATCGGAAGGGCAGGATAAAGGAAGGTTATCTGGCGGATTTGACGGTTCTGTCTCAGGATATCCTGAATGTGCCGCCGGAGCGGATTCTGGATACACAAGTCCTAATGACAGTGTCAGGCGGAAGGATTGTTTATGAAAATGAGAAGGAGGGATTCTGACAATGAAAGATATCGCTTACTATAACGGAAAGATTACGGCCATCAATGATATGATGATTCCGGCCAACGACAGAGGCTTTTATTTTGGAGACGGCATTTATGAGGCCGCCATGGTCTATAATCACAAGATATTCGCGCTGGAGGACCATCTGGACAGAATGGCCAGGAGCGCGTCCATGGTGCGGATCGAGCTTCCCCATTCCAGGGAGAAGATTGGAGAGATCCTCACGGATCTGGTGAACCAGGTGGACAGCGGCTGCCAGTTCCTTTACTGGCAGATTACCAGAGGCACGTCGCCGAGGAACCATCTGTTTCCGGCTCAGGTTCCCAGCAATCTGTACGTCTACAGCAAGCCCTGGAAGGGCGTGGAAATGTCTGACGAGTACCGGCTGAAGAGCGTGGAGGACAACCGTTTCCATTGCTGCAACATTAAGACCCTGAATCTTCTGCTGAATGTTCTGGCGGCCCAGACGGCG
>CANQSK010000015.1 GCA_947626475.1 uncultured Lachnospiraceae bacterium | reverse complement strand
GTGACCATCTTCAGGATCACATCCCGCATGTTGTCGCCGTCCAGCACACGGCGGCGCTCCGCGTAAATGACTTCGCGCTGCTCGTTCATGACCTCGTCGTACTTCAGCAGGTTCTCACGGATTCCGTAGTTGTTGTTCTCAATCTTCTTCTGGGCCTTCTCAATGGCGCTGGACAGCATCTTATGCTCGATCTGCTCGCCCTCCGGCACGCCCAGAGCGTTGAACATGTTCATAAGCCGCTCGGAGCCGAACAGCCTCATCAAATCGTCTTCCAGAGAAATGTAAAATCTAGATTCGCCCGGGTCGCCCTGACGGCCGGAACGTCCGCGCAGCTGATTGTCGATACGGCGGGCCTCATGGCGCTCCGTTCCCACTACCCGCAGGCCGCCTGCCGCCCTGGCCTCATCGTCCAGCTTGATATCCGTACCGCGGCCGGCCATGTTGGTAGCGATGGTGACCGCCCCGTGAAGTCCGGCGTCGGCTACGATCTCCGCTTCCAGCTCATGGAATTTGGCATTCAGCACCTTATGGGGGATTCCCCGGCGGTTCAGCATCTTACTGAGCATCTCGGAGGTCTCGATGGTGATGGTGCCTACCAGCACCGGCTGCCCCTTGGCGTGGGCCGCTTCCACCTCGTCCACAACTGCCTTAAACTTCTCCTTCTTTGTCTTATAGACCGCGTCGTTGTGATCGATCCTGGCCACCGGCTTGTTGGTGGGAATCTCGATCGCGTCCATGCCGTAGGTATTGCGGAACTCCTTCTCCTCTGTCAGAGCCGTTCCGGTCATGCCAGCCTTCTTCCGGAACTTGTTGAAGAAATTCTGGAAGGTGATGGTAGCCAGAGTCTTGCTCTCGCGGCGCACATTCACATGCTCCTTGGCCTCGATGGCCTGATGGAGGCCGTCGGAATAACGGCGGCCCGGCATGATGCGCCCCGTAAACTCATCTACGATCAGAACCTCGTCGTCCTTTACCACGTAATCCTTGTCCCGGTGCATCAGGTTGTTGGCCCGCAGGGCAAGGATAATATTGTGCTGAATCTCCAGGTTCTCCGGATCGGCCAGATTCTCAATGTGGAAAAATTCTTCCACCTTCCTTACGCCGTCCTCCGTCAGGTTAACTACCTTGTCCTTCTCGTTGACGACGTAATCTCCCGTCTCTGTTATGTCTTCGCCCATGATGGCGTTCATCTTGGTAAACTCGCCGGAGGCCTCGCCCCGCTGCAGCTGCCGGGCCAGAATGTCGCAGACCTCATAAAGCTTCGTGGATTTGCCGCTCTGACCGGATATGATAAGCGGCGTTCTGGCCTCGTCGATCAGCACCGAGTCCACCTCGTCGATGATAGCGTAATCCAGCTCCCGAAGCACCGTCTGCTCCTTGTAGATGGCCATATTGTCCCGCAGGTAGTCAAATCCCAGCTCATTGTTGGTCACATATGTGATATCACAGGCGTAAGCCTTCTTCCTCTCCTCGGAGGTCATGGAATTCAGGACCACGCCCACGGTCAGTCCAAGAAACTCATGGATCCGCCCCATCCACTCGGCGTCACGCTTGGCCAGGTAATCGTTGACTGTTACAATGTGAACGCCCTTGCCCATCAGGGCGTTTAAGTATGCCGGGGCCGTAGACACCAGCGTCTTGCCTTCGCCAGTCTTCATCTCGGCGATACGTCCCTGATGAAGGACCACGCCGCCGATCAGCTGCACCGGAAAATGCTCCATATTCAAAGTCCTTCTGGCCGCTTCCCGGACAACCGCAAAGGCTTCCGGCAAAATATCGTCCAGCGTCTGTCCTGCCGCCAGCCGCTCGCGGAACTCCCGGGTCTTCCCTCTCAGCTCCTCATCCGACAGCGCCATCATCTCCGGACGCATGGCCACGATCTTATCTACAATGGGATATATCATCTTCAGTTCCCGCTCACTGTGGGTCCCGAACACTTTCTCAATGAGATTCATCCTGCTCACTCCTATTACGTACACATTTTAATGGGTATAATCTTATTTATTGTATCACCAACCCCGGCTTTATTCAACCAAATCAATCGGTATTCACAAAAAATTTACTTTTCAGGATGACATAACTCCTTCCATTATTGTAAACACAGCAGATTGCACAAAAATTATGTTCGATTCTCTTCCGAACCCACAAAAACCGGAAACTTATCCACCGGAAAGATTGTCCTGTTTTAAAGGAAAACCAGTTATACACAGAGTTATCCACAATATCCACATAATTTCGCCCTTGATTCTTTCGCCCTCCAAATTTTGTTAAGAAGTCATAAACTTTTTGTTTTCGACAAAAGTTTTTCTCAGAGAAATTGCGGAATTTTCGATTGTTTCCTCAAAATTGTCGAATTTTTTTAACTTTATTCATTGAATATTTTGAACATATGTGTTATACTATAACCATCTCAAACGAAGGAGTTGATCATATGCGTTACACGATTACCGGAAGAAACATGGAAGTAACCTCTGGATTAAGAGAAGCCATAGAAGAAAAACTGGGCAAGCTGGAGTGCTACTTCACCCCGACAACAGAAGTCATCGTAACCCTGAGTATCCAGAGAGAAGTTCAGAAGATTGAAGTTACCATTCCCATCAAGGGCGGAATCATCCGCGCGGAGGAAGGCAGCAGCGATATGTATGTTTCCATCGACCTGGTAGAAGAAGTCATCGAACGGCAGATCCGCAGATACAAGAAAAAGATCATTGACAAGAAGCAGTCCGCCCAGTCCTTCTCCCAGGCCTTTATCAATGAGGAGGAAGATTACGCGGAAGACGACACCGTCAATATCGTTAAGACCAAACGGTTCGGCATGAAGCCCATGTTCCCGGAGGACGCCTGTATCGAGATGGAGCTTCTGGGACACAATTTCTACATGTTCCTCAACGCGGAGACCGACCAGGTGAACGTGGTATATAAGAGGAAAGGCAACAATTACGGACTGATCGAACCGGAATTTTAAGATAAACAGCCGCATCCCCGGCAGGCCGCAGGCCCGCCGGGGATTTTTTATGCCGGCTCTGTCACGATTCCGTCAGATATTTCTCCGCCGAGGCTACCGCGTTGGCCCCGTCGGACACAGCCGTCACGATCTGCCGCAGAGCCTTGGTCCGCACGTCCCCCGCCGCGAAGATTCCCGGCGCCGAGGTCTCGCCGGTCTCGCCGGCCCTGATATATCCGTGGTCCATCTCCACCAGCCCCTCAAAAATCCCGCTGCTGGGCGTGATGCCTACGGCGATGAACACACCCTGAAGTTCAAGCTCTCTGACCTGTCCGGTCTTTTTATTCTGAAGGGCCACAGCATTGACCTGTCCCTGACCTTTGATCTCCGTAACCACCGTATCCCAGAGAATCTCCACATTCTCCAGGCTCATCAGCTTTTCCTGAAGGCTCTTCGCCCCCCGCAGCTCATCCCGGCGGTGAATCAGATACACCTTCCGGCAGGCCCTCGCCAGGAAAATGGCGTCCTCCAGAGCCACATCCCCGCCGCCTACCACGGCCACATCCTTATTGCGGAAAAACGCGCCGTCGCAGGTAGCGCAGTAGGAGACGCCCATACCGGCCAGCTCCTCCTCTCCGGGAACGCCCAGTTTCCGGTGAACGGCGCCGGTGGCGATGATCAGCGTCCTGGCCTCATAGACCGCGTTCTCACAGACAACGCGGTTTACGGTCCGTCCGTTCTCTTCCGTCCGCTCCACCCGTTCCGCCTTATCCGTGATGAAATTCACTCCAAGCTTGTCCGCGTGCTCCCGAAACTTCATGCCCATGTCAAATCCGTTGATCCCAGGCAGTCCCGGATAGTTGTCCACCTCATAGGTATTCACCACCTGGCCGCCGCTGACGTATTCCTTCTCTATCACAGCGGAACTGAGCCTGGCCCGCTCCGCGTAAATCCCTGCCGCCAGCCCTGCGGGGCCGGAACCGATGATAATCAGATCATATACGTTGTCCATATGTAACCGTCTCCTTTGTCTCAGATTTGCTCCTCATAGTATAGCACAGGACAGACGGAATATACAAACGGATTCTGCGCAGACAGGCAATTTGTGCTTCTTGCATTTTTATTGTCCCGGTGGTATCATAATTGTTGTAATTTTCGGAGGAAATGAGAATATGCCTGCCAAGACTGTGCTGGTGACCGGCGCTTCCCGGGGAATCGGGAAGGCCATCGCCTTAAGATTCGCAAAAGAAGATTATAATGTCGTCATCAACTGCGTCCGCAGTCAGACCCTGCTGGCCGAAACAGAAGCCGAGATCCGAGCGATCCAGTCGGCCCGGCACGGCGCAAAACAAGGCGTGGGGAGCGGTCAGGACAGTCCCGCAGGCTGTCTCTCCTTCCTGTGCGATGTGGGGGATATGGCCGCATGTGAAAAGCTGATGGCGCAGATCAGAGAGCGCTTCGGCCGCCTGGATATTCTGGTAAACAATGCCGGAATCTCTCACATAGGCCTTCTGCAGGACATGTCACCCGGCGAATGGGACAGGATCATCCGCACCAACCTGACCTCCCTGTTCAATTTGTGCAGGCTGACCGTTCCGGACATGGTCGCCGGAAAATCCGGCAAGATCATCAACATTTCTTCCGTGTGGGGCCAGAGGGGCGCTTCCTGCGAGGTCGCCTATTCCGCCTCCAAAGGGGCTGTCAACGCCTTCACAAAGGCCCTGGCCAAGGAACTGGCGCCCAGCAACATTCAGGTAAACGCCGTGGCCTGCGGGGCCATTGACACGGAGATGAATCATTTCCTGGATGCCGGCGAGCTTCAGTCTCTCACGGACGAGATCCCGGCCGGACGCCTGGGAACCCCTGAGGAAGCAGCGGACCTGGTCTTTTACCTGGCTCAGGAAAACGCGTATCTGACCGGGCAGATCATCGGTTTGGATGGAGGATGGATTTAATGCCTACTACTTACACTCACTATCGCTTCGGCAAAGACGTATACAGACAGCTTCCCCTGCAGATCCGGCAGGATATCCGGCCTTATGTGGATCTGTTCTGCATCGGGCTTCACGGACCGGACCTTCTTTTCTATTACAGGGCGCTGTACCGCAATCCCGTGAATCAGCTGGGTTTCGCCATGCACAAACGGCCCGGCATGGAATTTTTTTCTGGAGCCTCCCGTTTTCTGGGGCAACAGGCCGACTCGGTCGTGCCGCCGGAGGATATCGCTCCCTCCATGGCTTACCTGTACGGATTTTTGTGCCATTTCGCCCTGGACAGCAACTGCCACCCCTATGTGGAGCAGTCTGTACGGCGCACCGGCATCTCCCACAGTGAGATTGAGGCGGAGCTGGACCGCCGGTACATGATCATGGACGGCATCGACCCTATGCATTATCACCCTACCCGGCATTTCCGGGCCACCCGGATGAACGCAAGAGTTATCTCACGCTTCTTCCACGGTGTCGGACTTGCTGAGGCCCTGAAGGCAATCCGCTCCATCCGCTTTTACATAAATCTCCTGACCATCCACACCAGGGCGGGACACCGCATTCTGCGCGGAGTCATGAAGCTGGTTCACTGTCCTCAGGATCTTTACGACATGGTCATGCGGCCTGACGTCAATCCGGCCTGTGTCCCCATCTGCGACCAGCTGACCAAACATTACGAAGCGGCTGTGGTGGATGCCCTGGAGCTGATTCAGAACTTCAGAGATCACATAGAAAAAGGCGAGCCTTTGGATGCCCGCCTGAATCATACCTTTGGTGAATTTTAATTTCGCTTCTGATCTTTATTCTACCGTCACCGACTTGGCCAGGTTCCTGGGCTTATCTACGTCCAGGCCCTTGCCCAGGGCCACATAGTACGCCAGCAGCTGCAGCGGAACCACCACCAGGCTGGCCGCGAAGCATTCCATGGTCTTGGGCACGTAAATGGTGTAGTTGGCCACGTCCTCCATGCTGTAGTTTCCGTAACTGGTCACTCCCAGAACATAGGCTCCCCGGCTCTTTACCTCCACCATATTGCTGATCAGCTTTTCAAACAGACTGCTCTGGGTGGCGACTCCTATGACCAGAATGCCGTCCTCGATCAGGGAGATCGTTCCGTGCTTCAGTTCTCCAGCCGCATAGGCCTCCGAGTGAATGTAGGAAATCTCCTTCAGCTTCAGCGAACCCTCCAGAGAGGACGCGTAGTCCAACCCCCTGCCTATAAAGAAAATATCCCGGCTGTGGGAAAATTTGTTGGCAAACCACTGAATCCGTTCCTTCTCCTCCAGAATCCGCTCGATCTTCTCCGGCAGACGCAGAAGCTCCGCCACCATATCCGCCTCCGTCTGCTCATCTACAAGCCCCCTGGCCCTTCCCATGGCGATAGCCAGCAGGTAGACAGCCGCCAGCTGAGTGCTGTAGGCCTTGGTGGTGGCCACGGAGATCTCCGGCCCAGCCCAGGTATAGAACACGCTGTCCGCCTCCCTGGCGATTGAACTGCCCACCACGTTCACAATGGCCATAACCTTGTGGCCCAGACTTTTCGCCTCCCGCAGGGCAGCCAGAGAATCCGCCGTCTCCCCGGACTGGCTGATGACGATCACCAGAGTGTTCTCCTCCAGGATCGGCCGCCGGTACCTGAATTCACTGGCCAGATCCACATCCACGGGAATCCGGACCAGACCCTCCACCATGTAGCGCGCCGTCATGCACACATGATAGGCGGAGCCGCAGGCAACCATCTGAATCCTTCTGACTGACGCCAGATCTTCCTGCGTCAGATGCAGTTCTTCCAGATTTACTTTTCCGTCTTTCACCCGGGGACTTACGGTATCGCGAATCGCCTTAGGCTGCTCGTAAATTTCCTTCAGCATGAAATGCTTGAAGCCGCCCTTTTCCGCCGCCTCCGTATCCCACTGAATCTGAGTAAATTCTTTTTTCAGCTCCGCCTTATCCACATCAAAGAACTGAATGTCCTTTCCGGTCAGGCGGACGATAACCTGATTCTCAATGAAGCACACGTCGCGGGTATACCGGAGTATGGCCGGAACGTCCGACGCGATAAAGTTTCCGCCCGCGGAGCGGCCCACGATCAGGGGGCTGTCCTTGCGGACCGCGTAAATCTCTCCCGGTCTGTCCCCAAACAGGATGCCAAGGGCATAGGAGCCCCGCACATGGTACATCAGCTTGCTGATGGCGTCCACCGGATCCTTCTCATAATACCGGTCGAGAAGATGGGCCACAACCTCCGTGTCCGTGTCAGACACAAACTCGCAGCCGTCCCTTACCAGCCGCTCCTTCAGCTCCTGATAATTCTCGATGATGCCGTTGTGAACCACCACGACCCGCTTGTCTTTGGCATACTGGGGATGAGAATTGACTACCGACGGCTCTCCATGGGTGGCCCAGCGGGTATGACCGATCCCGCAGGTGCCATGAACCGCCTTCCCGCTGTCAGTCATCTCAAACAGAACCTTCAGCCGTCCCTTCGCCTTAATAACCTCAATGGACGGCTCTTTTTTCTTCTCTTTTCCGCCGAACACCGCTATGCCGGCCGAGTCGTAGCCGCGGTATTCCAGTTTTTCCAGTCCCTCCAGCAGAATAGGGGCCGCCTGGCTTCCGCCTGTGTATCCAACGATTCCGCACATAGACTAAGCCTCCTCGTGTCCCTTCTCTATAATCTTACGGATAACCCGGTCAACATATTCCCGGCACTTGTCTCTGCTGTCCGCTTCCACCATCACCCGGATCACCGGCTCGGTTCCGCTCTCTCTCACAAGAATACGGCCCTCATCGCCCAGTTCAGCAGCCACCTGGTCCACCACGGCCTGAACATCCTTATCCTCGCGGGCCTTCGCTTTGTCCTTTACGCGGATATTCTGGAGTACCTGGGGATAAGTGACCACCGGCTCCGCCAGCTTGCTGAGAGGCTGCTTTCTCTCCAGCATGACCTCCATCATCTTGATCGCCGTCAGAATGCCGTCACCAGTTGTGGCGTATTTCCGGAAAATAATATGTCCGGACTGCTCGCCGCCGATCCTGTAGTTGTTGGATACCATGTTTTCATAGACATACTTGTCGCCTACCGCCGTCTTCTCATAGCCGATTCCCGCTTCATCCAGGGCCTTGTACAGGCCGAAGTTGGACATGACCGTGGTGACGATCTTGTTGCCCAGAAGCTTTCCTCTCTCCTTCATGTAACGGCCGTATATGTAAAGAATCTTGTCGCCGTCCACCACGTCGCCGTTCTCGTCCACGCACAGACAGCGGTCCGCGTCGCCGTCAAAGGCAAAGCCCACATCCAGCTGATTCTCCTTCACAAATTTCTGCAGGTTCTCAACGTGGGTAGATCCGCATCCCGCATTGATGTTCAGTCCGTCAGGCTCGTTGCCGATCACATAAGTCTTGGCTCCCAGAGCGTCAAACACACTCTTGGCGATCATCCAGGCGCTGCCGTTGGCGCAGTCCAGGCCGACCCGTTTGCCCTTATAGGAACGGGTTGCCAGCGAGATCAAATACCCGATGTAGCGGTTTCGCCCGATGGCGTAATCTACCGTACAGCCGATCTTCTCTCTGACAGCGAGGGGAATCTCGCCGGAATAACCGTCCAGATAGGCCTCCACCTTCATGATCGTATCCTCATCCATCTTCTCGCCATAGTAATTGATCAGTTTAATGCCGTTGTCATAGTACGGGTTATGGCTGGCAGAGATCATGATGCCGCCGTCAAAATCCTCCGTGCGCACCACATAGGAGACGCTGGGAGTCGTGGTAACATGCAGAAGATACGCGTCGGCGCCGGAAGCCGTCAGGCCTGCGGCCAGCGCATATTCAAACATGTAGGAAGAACGGCGGGTATCCTTTCCGATCACCACCTTGGCCGGGCCGCTGGCCCGCTTCTGCCCGTAATACCAACCCAGAAAGCGCCCGATCTTAAAGGCGTGCTCCACATTCAGTCCTACATTCGCTTCGCCCCGAAAGCCATCTGTCCCAAAATATTTTGCCATAATAAAATTCCCTCCATATTTCATTTATTGCTATATCTGTCTGCGGATCTCCTCTGTCAGCTCTCCGGCGGCAAACAGGACTGCTCCCGCCAGAATGCAGACATCCGCCAGATTAAAGATGATCTTCTGCAGCTTTCCGAAGCGGATGTTCAGATAATCCACCACGTAGCCGCGGACCAGCCGGTCGTAAAGGTTGCCCAGACCTCCTCCTATGACCATGGCCAGACCGGCCTTCTGAGCATAACTGCCCTTTTTCGGATACAGGCAGGCCAGCATTCCTGCCGCCGCGGAGACCACCGCAAGGGGTATCCGGATCACCAGCTGGGGATACCTGGCCAGAGCGCCCATGGGCAGCCCCGGATTATGAATCCTGCGCAGTACCACCCGTCCTTTGGTCCCCTCCAGTTCCCTGGGGAAAACCGAATCCGGCCTCTGCTCGATGGTATCCTTGATTCCAAGGTCGAACAGCAGAATGACCGCAATCAGCAGCAATAATATCATAGTCGGATCCTCCTTATCAAATTACATCATACAACAATTATCTTTTTCCGTCCAGACAGATATCATTCATTTTTGCATATATTTATTTCAGAAGAAGCTTTCAGGAGGCAGTTTTATGATCACCTGTACCGCCAACGTGGCAGGGGAGGACTACGGAGACTTCATATACCAGCACGGAAACAGCAGTCTGGACACCTTAAGGGAACTCCTGGGAAGCGGCTGCGTCTCCTACGTCAACGAGGAATACGCCGTACTCCATGTTCCTCTGGCGGACATCGCGCCGGTCTCCGCGGAAAATTATCCCTACAACTCCATTCCCGCCCTGTACGGCCTTCTTGACGATACCGGCCTGGAGGCTTCCGGATTTCTTCAGGCCGCCCGCCGTCCGGCTCTGGGCGCCGACGGCGCAGGCACCATCATAGGTTTTATCGACACGGGAATCGACTATCAGAATCCTCTGTTCCGCAACCGGAACGGCACTACGCGCATTCTCGGCATCTGGGACCAGACTGCCCAGGGAGAACCTTTCGTCCTGGAAGATCCTCTGGGCTTTCCCTATCAGTTTCTGTACGGCCGGGAATACCGGGAGGAAGATATCAATCTCGCTCTTGAGACGGAATGTCCCCTTGACCTGGTCCCCGTGACTGACGAGCTGGGACACGGCACCTTCCTGGCAGGCGCCGCCGCCGGCAGCGGCTCTCCCGATATGGATTACGCCGGCGCCGCTCCGGCCTGTTTTCTGGGAGTGGTAAAATTAAAGCCCGCCAAACAGTATCTGCGGGACTATTATCAGATTCTCCCGGGCGCCGCGGCCTATCAGTGCACGGACATTATGATGGGCGTCATCTATCTTCTTCAGCTGGCCTACCGATACCGGATGCCCCTTGTCATCTGCCTGGGGCTGGGCAGCAATCAGGGCGGCCACGACGGGACATCGCCCCTGTCCAGAGTATTAAGCCATCTTCAGGTCTTTCGCGGCGTGTCCGCCGTCTGCGCTGTGGGAAACGAAGCCGGCAGAAGACACCACTATACCGGTTACGCCGCCGGCGACTATCAGGAAGTGGAACTAAGGGTCGGAGAAGGCGAGAACGGCTTTGATGTGGAGCTGTGGGCCAATCTGCCGGAGGTCTACACTGTGGGACTGATCTCTCCCTCCGGGGAGGTGACGGAGCGGATCCCCTTCCGGAGCGGTCAGGACGCCTCCGTCCGATTTTCCGCCGACGAAAGCACAGTCACAGTCTCCTACATCACCATCACCAGCGGGGAAAGCAGCTACCTGGCCCTGCTGCGGTTTAGCCGTCCGGCTGCCGGAATCTGGAGAATCCGGGTATATCCTACAGTGATCGTTACGGGCATTTTCCACATGTGGCTGCCTCTTCACGGATTTATCACAGAGGACACGGTATTTCTTCAGTCTGATCCCTATACCACCGTCACCGCGCCGGGAGACGCTTCCTTTCCTATCACCGCCGGCGCCTACAACCATTTAAACAACAGCCTTTACATTCATTCCGGCCGCGGTTATACCCGGGACGGCCGCGTCAAACCGGACCTGGCAGCTCCCGGCGTGGACATATCCGGCCCCGGCGTTTCCTCCGCCCCTCAGGCGTACCCTTTGACGCGCATGACCGGAACCTCCATCGCGGCCGCCTATGGGGCCGGAGCCGTGGCGGACCTCTATTCCTGGGGATACGTAAACGGCAACAACCCGCGGGTCAACAACAGCGTGATCCGGGCCTATCTGACCAGAGGGGCACAAAGAAATCCAAACTACACATATCCCAACAGAGAGTGGGGGTATGGTACTTTGGATCTCTACGAATCTCTGATATCTCTATGAAATTAATGGCGCATCTCAATACGGGGGCCGCCGTTTTTCTCCAGATAGCTTCTGGTGATGACCACCGTACCGATGCCGGGGTCCTTGGGCACCTCATACATGATATCCAGCATAAATTCTTCCAGGATGGCCCTTAGGGCTCTGGCGCCCGTATCTCGTTTTAACGCCTCGGAGGCAATCCACTCCAGCGCCTCGTCCTCAAATACCAGCTTCACTTCATCCAGCTCCAGCAGTTTTATGTACTGTTTCAGGATGGCGTTTTTCGGTGTTTTCAGAATCTCAACCAGCATGGGCTCCGTCAGCTTGCGAAGCGTCACCACGATCGGCATCCGGCCCAAAAATTCCGGAATCATGCCGAACTTGCGGAGATCCTCGTTGGTCACATGCGTCAGGATATCCGGATCATTGTCATACTTATCCTTCAGCTCAGAGCCAAACCCGATGGAAGAGGACTGGTTCAGGCGTTCCCTGATGATCCGCTCCAAATCCGGAAACGCGCCGCCGCAGATGAACAGAATCTGATCTGTATTCACCGTAGCCATGGGCGACAGGGCGTTCTTCTGATTGGAGCCCACGGGAACCTCAACCAGGCTTCCCTCCAGCAGCTTCAGAAGCTCCTGCTGCACCGACTCGCCGCTGACATCCCTGGTGGTTGTCTCCTTCTTCTTGGCTATCTTGTCAATCTCGTCGATGAAAATAATCCCTCTCTCTGCCCGCTCCACGTCGTTTCCGGCGGCAGCCAGCAGCTTGGACACCACACTCTCAATATCGTCGCCAATGTAACCGGCCTCGGTCAGGGCCGTCGCGTCCGCAATGGCCAGCGGCACGTCCAGAAGCTTTGCCAGGGTTTTGACCAGATAGGTCTTGCCGCTTCCGGTTGGGCCGATCATAAGGATATTGGATTTCTCAATCTGAACATCATCCGACTCCCGGCGGTTCTCCCTGGCCAGCACTCTTTTATAATGATTGTATACCGCGACGGAAAACACCTTCTTGGCCTGCTCCTGGCCGATCACATACTGATCCAGGGACGCCTTGATCTTGTGGGGAGCCGGTATGTCCCTGATATTCAGGGCCGGCTTCTCCTGCGCAGTCTTCTTTTTGATCTTCTGCTTCTGCGGTATCTCCGCCTTGGGTATATTCAGATTCGTGAAATCATTCAGATTCATGTTCATATAGGGCATATTCTGGATCTTTGAAAAATCCAGGCCGCTGTTTAACACGGAATCGAAGGATTTCTGCATACAGTCATGACACAGGCACATGCCGCCGGGCATGTTGATCATAGGGCCTGCCTTGCTCTCTGTCCGGCGGCAGATGTAACAAATCTTTTCGTACTGATCAGATTGTTCTGTGTGATTGGGATTCTTTTCGTCCAACTGTTATTCTCCTGTCAGTCTGCATTTACCTGTTTGCCGAGGGTGATGGTGACGGTATGCTCCACATACTGGCCGTCCTCCAGAGACTGAACCACCATGTCCACCGTCTCCCCTACTTTGTAATATTTCAGCAGATCCTGAAGGCTCGCCATGGTCCGGATGGTCTGACCGTCAAACTGAGTGATCACGTCTTTTTCCTTCAGATCACTTTTAGACGCGGCGCCGCCATCCAGAATCTTGTACACATACACGCCCTCCGGGATGTCCAGCTGCTTCACCATGCTGTCATCGACGGTGACTCCCTGGATGCCCAGATAGCCTTCGCTGCCTTCCTCTACCTTGTCGCCGCTGCGGCGGACCATCAGAGAGTTAATGATGCTCTCCGCCTGGGAAATGGGAATGGCATAGCCTATGCCTTCCACCTCAGTGTCCGCGTACTTGGCGGCGTTGATGCCGATCACTTCGCCCTTCATGTTCAGAAGCGCGCCGCCGCTGTTGCCCGGGTTAATGGCCGCGTCTGTCTGAAGAAGCGTTCTGGTCTTGGCGTCGGAGGTGCGCACCTCCCTGTTAAGGGCGCTGACATATCCTACCGTCACGGACTGTCCGTATCCCAGAGCGTTGCCGATGGCCACCACTCCCTGGCCTACCTTCATATCATCGGAGCTTCCCAGCTTTGCCGTGGAGATCTTGCTCATGGTCTCAGCCGGAATGCTGCTTAGCGGAACAGCTACCACGGCCAGGTCTGTCTCCGCGTCCGTTCCCTTTACCGTAGCGTCTATGGATTGACCGTCAATAAACACCACCGACAGCTCCGTAGCATTCTCAACCACATGGTTGTTGCTGACGATCAGAAGCTCATCCTCGTTCTGCCCTATGATAATACCGGACCCGCTGCTGGGAACCTCATAGGTCTGAGAACCAAACCAAAGGTTATTTCTCTGGTACAGCATGGTATTGTTGATCGCCACCACAGAAGGCATAGCCTCCTCCACGATCGCGGAAACATCCATTTCCTGAGTGTCTCCAAGCTCAAGGTTCAGATCCGTGACAATTCTGGAAATCTCCTCGTCCGAAAGGCTCACTCCCTCTGTAGGACGAACTGTCTCCGCTGTTTTGTTCCCGGAATCGCTTGCGGAATCCGCCAGTATATTGATGCCCACCATGGTTCCGCCGGAAATGATACCGAACAGCAGGGCCGCCGCCGCAATGCCGGCAACCTTCTTGACCACTGACGGCTTCTTCGGTTTCCTGGGCGGTTCCGGCGCCCGGTAATCCTGATAATTCTGATATCCGCCGTAAGACTGATTCTGCCCTCCTGCCGGCTGTCCCTGGTAATTCTGATACCCCTGATAGCTCTGCCGGTTCTGTTCCTGATTATTCTGGGTCTGAGACCCGCTCATGACAAAATTCACATCCGCCTTGTCCGCGTTTTCCTCAGATGCCTGATTCTCATTTAAATTTCTGTCATTCTCATCATACATGATCTATAATCTCCTTTCAAAAAAGTATCTATCAACCTTTGATGTCTTTTACTATATCAGCGCTTTGTGACCAAATTGTGAAAGAACGATTATAAATCTGTGAAACGGATTTCTTAATATCCGGGCCCTGGCGCGACATCACCCGGACCGGTAATCACTCCGCTGCTGTCTCCCGGGCCCGCCGATACGCCGGGACCTCCCTGGAGAGAACCGCTGTCACCCGTTCCGGCACCCGGACCGTTCTCCGCCGCTCCCGGACCGCCTGTATTCCCTTCCGAAAGTCCGGGGCCCGTACCGGTACTGCCCGGACCGACGGACATGTCTCCGGGACCGCCTGTGCCGCCGGAGGGTGTGCCTGCGTCTCCCGGACCGCCGTTTTCGCTGCCTGTATCTCCCGGCCACCTGGGCTCGTTTCCGTCCTGCGGCTGGGTCTCATACCCGGGGCCGTAAGGAACGTACCCGGGCTGGGTCTCATTCATGCCCGGCGACGGAGCGGGAGAACTCTCGGTGGGACCCGGCCTCGTGGTTCCGCCCGGCAAAAACGGTTCATCCGGCTCCGGCGGATCGATAAGATTGCCGTCCTCATCCGTCTCAAATATTCCGGGATAGACAGGGACTGTCCGATCCGCCGAACTGCTGTCCGGCCCGTCCTCGTTCTCCTCCGTCTCCTTCTCAGAGTCCTTTGTCTCCTTCTTTCCTTCCGATGACTGTCCGCCGGAAGAGCCGCCGGAGGAAGAGGACTTGTTGGCGTAAAGTCCTGTATCCGAGGCAATCTTCTGACTGATCTGCCGCACGGTGCTGGTAGGCGTATAAGCCTCGTCTCCGAACAGGAACTGATGCAGCTGGCTGACATTGGACTCCAGGCTCAGAGGAATGACAGAAGCGCCCTTGGAGCCCATGTTGGCGTCGCCCTTATCGAAGGGGAATCCCACCGTCTCGCCGATATGGTACTTGGAGATACCCAGGGCCAGATTGGTCAGATCCGCAAACTCCAGATTGGTCATAACCTGGGGCAGGCAGACCACCAGTATGTTGTTCAGCACAGAATAATTGGACTGCTTCGCCTTATCAAAAGCCAGCTGAATGATCTTTCTCTGCCGCTCCGTTCTCTTGTAGTCGTTGTCCATCAGACGCAGCCGGGCGTAAGACACCGCCTGGATCCCGTCCAGATGGTTCATGCCCGCGCTCTTCAGCTGATAGGAGCCTACTCCCGTCTCCTTAACCGTCTCTGTGATAAAGCTGTTGATGTATTTAAACTCTGACTTTGTGATATCCACGTCCACGCCGCCCAGAATATTGATGCCGTCCGCCACAGCCTTCCAGTTGAAGGTAATGTACTCCGTAATATTCAGATCCAGGTTCTCGTTCAGCATCTTCAGAGCCATCTCGGGGCCGCCGGCGGAATACGCGTAATTGAACTTGCGGTACTCTCCCTTGTCCGTAACCTTCAGATACGTATCCCGGTACAGGGACACCAGCTTGATCTCCCCGGTATCCTGATTGATGCAGGCGATAATATTCACATCCGAGGAGTTGCCGCGGGCGCCGGAGGCGCCGGTTCCCACGTCAATGCCAAAAATGGCTACCATCCAGTAGCCCTGCATCTTATGAATATCCTCGACCGCCAGATTGGGATTGGTTACATTCTCCTCTCTGACGGTAGGTCTTGGCATCAGATTCCACAGCCTGGTGACATACGCATAGGAAAATATTGCCGTAAGTACAAGACATTCCGCCACGATCATGGCAATGATCCGGCGTCTCTTTTTCTTTTTCCTGGCCTGCTCCTCCTTCAGCTGGGCATACCGGCTGCTGTGAGACGCTGTCGTTCCCGTCTGGGAATAGGGATTCCGCTGCTTCCCCTGCTGAAAGGCGGTTCTCCTGGTCCCCGCTCTGCCTCCGGTCCTGCTCCCGGCTCTGCCGCCGGCGGCGTCATAGCCGGGCTGTTCCGTTCTCCTTACCGGCTTCCGGCTGGGGCGCTCTTCCGTCTCCCAGTCCTCTCCGTCCCAAAAATCCCCGTCCTCCGGCGGGTTTTTCCCATCATCATATCCAAAACTCATGTTTCCGTCCTCATCCTAGCTTTAATACGCGTTTTTATTAATAAATCCCTTAAAAAATGTCAGGAACATAATCCGAAAATCAAATCCCAGCGTCCAGTTCTCAATGTAATACAGGTCATGCTCAATTCTCTTGGTGATAGAAGTGTCTCCCCTGTATCCGTTGATCTGAGCCCATCCGGTCATGCCGGGACGCACCTGGTGCTTGATCATATATCTGGGAATCTCTTCCTTAAACCGCTCCACAAAAAGCGGCCGCTCCGGCCTGGGGCCTACGAGACTCATGTCCCCCTTCAGCACATTAAAAAACTGCGGGATCTCATCGATGCTGCATTTTCTTATAAAATGCCCGAAGGGCGTCACCCGCGGGTCATGAGGGGTTGTCCACTTGTTCGCTTCCTCAGAGGGCGCCTGCACCTCCATGGAACGGAACTTATACATCTGGAAAGGCCGGTTGTGGATTCCGATCCTCTCCTGCTTGAAGATCAGCGGGCCCGGCGACGTAATCTTGATCATGACAGCCGTCAGAAACATCACAGGCGAGAACACAATAATGCCCACCAGGGCCCCCACAATATCCACCGCTCTCTTGATCACGCGGTTAAAGGGCTGGTTCAGCGGCACATGACGGATATTGATGACCGGCAGTCCCTGCAAATCCTCCGTGTATGGCCTGGTCGGCAGCACATTGTTATAATCCGGAATGAACTTGGTATGAACGCCGGACTTCTCGCAGGCCGCTACCACCGTCTCCAGCTTGGCATACTCTGCCAGCCCCAGGGTGATGGCGATCTCATCCAGCGTGTTCAGCTCCAGGATGGATTCCAGCTCGCCGGTCCTTCCGATCACCCGGACTCCCCGGTACTCGGTGCCCAGCTCTTTGTTGTCGTCCAGGATTCCCCAGATATGGTATCCCCACTCCGGGTTGGTCAGCACGCGGTCGATAAACCCCTCCGCCGTCCGGCTGTAGCCCAGCAGCAGAACATGCTTTTGATTGTATCCCTTTGCCCGGAACGTATGGAGGACCAGCCGTATCGTGTTGCGCTCCCCTGTCTCCAGGATCACGTTGATGACAAAGAAATAATAGACCATTCTTCTGGAATATTCCTGGTAATACAGGTTCTTATTCAGAAGAAACAGCACCATGGTAATAATCAGAAGGCCAATCAGATTGGCCCTCAGAATATTGGCAAATTCATATCTTCTCTGCTGTATCCGCTTCGGCTCATACAGATGGAACACCGTATACAGGATCAGATACAGCGGGACAATGCCGACCAGCATCACAAAATAATACTGGGGCGGCAGCAGGCCTCTGTCCGGCGTAAACAGCCGGTTGCCTACATACAGGCATACCCAGGCCAGCGCGTAGGATACAGCCATCACCAGCACATCCAAAACGATATGCAGCCGGTTCAGCATTGGCTGATTATTCTTTATCATAAGAGTTCACCTTGATTTAATGTGGTGTGATGTCCCATACATTATACATGAAATCAAGCCTTATGGTATTAAAAAATTCTTAAATATTGGTAACATTTTCCCTAGCTGCCTCATCGTAAATTCGTACACATAAATGGCGGTTCCCGCCGTCAGCTCCCACTGGATGGACAGATAATTGTCCAGATGTGCAGAATTATACGGCACTTTTTTACATTTGTAAAGAGTTTTCAGCCCCTCCCATATTCCTGACCGGTACTCCTTCTCAAATCCAAGCTTCCTGAAAAATCCGTACTTGACCGCGATCCCGGCCAAAATAAAGGGTCCGTTGAACGCCAGCTGGAGAAGGGGCATATTCTTATAATTCAGATAGACATTGTTGCGGGCGGCAAGGCGGACCTTGAACGCGTTGTACTTGGAGCCGGTGGTGCCGCTTCCCACATGGTAGACGACGGCCGAAGGACAATACCGATTGTGATAGCCGTGGATTTTCGCCCGGTAGCACACGTCAATGTCTTCCAGATAGGCGAAATGCATCTCGTCAAACAGCCCGATCTCATCGAAGACCTTCCGTCTGTAGATCGAAGCTCCCGCGCAGGCGGAAAACACCTCCATGGGACGGTTGTAGCCGCGGCTGCTTCTTCCCACTCCCCGCTGGTAGGCCCAGCCCAGAAGACTGTACATATCCCCGGCGTCGTCCATCAGATTCTTGTGATACATCTGAACCATCTTGCTGCTGACGGCAAAGATTTTCTCGGAACGGCTGATCGCCTTAAGAAGCTCCCCGACAAAAGGAGGCGCCGCCTCCGTGTCATTGTTCAGAAGCAGCACATAGGGCGTATCCGCCGCCCGGATCCCCGCGTTGACCGCGCCGGAAAATCCCTTGTTCTCATCAAAGAAAATTGCCGGAATCCCCTGCTTTTTCAGCCAGTCCACGCTTCCGTCGGTGGAGCCATTGTCCACCACCAGCACCTTAAAATCCTGACACAGCTGCTGCTCCAGTGCCAGCATGCAGGGGCCCAGAAACGCAAGGCCATTGTAGTTTGGTATGATGATCGTCACTTGTTTCTCCGGCATGATCATTCCTCCATCAGACGCCGGATTTCCTCCGGCATGGGATAAGGCTCCCCTATTTTTTCCTTCAGAAGGTCGCGCAGGGCAAAATTGGATTTGCGCAGAGTCAGATTGGGATTGTAGTAGGGATCCCCGTCTCTCAGGATATCCGGCCACTTCACGGCAAATCTGGCTACCTCCCGGTTGAATCTCGCCACCTTCTCCGGCGTATCCTCCAGTCCTCTGGACTTGGATTCATAATGGTAGAGAAGGGCGTAGGGCGCGTAGACCACCAGCTTGTTCTGGGCGCGGACCTTCATGCAGTAGTCAATGTCATTGAAGGCTACGGCCAGATCCTCGCTGAACCCGCCGGCCTTCTCAAACACTGATCGTTTGCTCATCATGCAGGCCGCGGTCACGGCGCTGTAATCCTGGGCGCACATGGCCCGGTGGAAATAACTGTTCTCCGCCTGGTGGAGCCCGATAAACGTGTGGCCGGCGATGCCGCCGAAGCCGATCACCACCCCGGCATGCTGAATCGTATCGTCCTGATAGAGCAGGCGGGCTCCCACGGCTCCCACATCCTCACGCTGGCAGAAGCCCAGCATTTCCTCAATAAAATTATCCGCGATCGGTTCAATATCATTGTTCAGGAACAGAAGATACTCTCCTGACGCGCAGGCCACGCCGAAATTGTTGATGGCGGAAAAATTAAATTCCTTCTCCCATCTCACTACGCGGACCTGTGGAAATTCCTTCTGAATCTTCTCGTAATAATCAAAGGTCTCCGGCTTGACGCTGTTGTTCTCCACCACCACGAATTCCAGATTTTTGTAGGTGCATCTGGTGAGAATCGAACGGATGCACAGATCCAGATCCTCCTTATGGTCCTTGTTGGGAATGATGACCGACACCAGCGGCTGTCCCTCAATGACAAAAACCGTGTGATAGATTCCGTAGTCGATGCCCTTTTCCACTTTTTCCGCCCGGATACCCACCCGGCGGTAGTGGTCCATGATCGCCCGGGAACCGGCCTCAAAGGCGTACAGCTTGCTCTGGGGATTGCTGGCCGTGGAGTTCTGATGGCACCTCCAGTGATACAGCACCTTGGGGATATGATAAATCTTCCCGGCCGCTTCCGTGCATCGGAAGATCAGATCGTAATCCTGAGCGCCGTCAAACTCTTTGCGGAACCCGCCCACCTGCTTGAGAAGCTCGCGCTTCACCACAAACTGGTGGCAGATATAATTGACGCTGGTCAGCAGATCTCCGTTGAAATCCGGCTTGAAGTGGGGGTCAAACAGCGCCCCTCCGTCCATATCCATCTTATCCTCATCGGAATAGATCACATCCCGCTCCGGGTCCTCCGCCACGGCCCTGGCACACTCGTACAGGGCATGCTCCGGCATTGCATCGTCCTGATCGGCCAGCACAATATAATCGCCGGACGCCATCTCAATGGCCTCGTTGGTATTCCCCGAAATGCCCTCATTGGTCTCCAGAAGCTTATAGCGGATCCTGGAATCTTTCTTCATATAACCTTTCACCAGGGCCTGAGAATCTTCACCCCTCGGACTTCCGTCGGCAATGCAAAGTTCCCAGTTCTCATAGGTCTGGCTGAGAATGGAATCCAGCATCACCCGCAGATAACCGGCCGGCGCCTTATACAGAGGCATAACCACGGAAAACTTCAGCCCGCCGGGAACCTGCTCTTTCCTCTGCCGCTTAAGTTCCTCCTCAGAGGGCTTCGTCAGCTCATACCACTCGGCGTACTCATAATCATTGTCCAGTCCCTGCAGCTTATGCTTGGACTTGAGAAACAGCGCTTTCAGGCCGTGCTTCTTTCCGAACTCCATCGCCACATGAACCGTCTCCATGTTCATCAGATCATGAATCTTCTCCAGACGCTTGTGGGCCACGCTGGAACGTTTGGCGATCAGTTCCTCGTTGAACTTGATCCTGGAGATCCTGCCGTCGCATTTGATCAGAAGCCAGTAACTTTTCCCTCTCTCATAGGGAAACTGAATGTCAAAACCGAAATCCCGGTCATACGTTTTTTTATAATAGATCTGGCTGACGTCATCCCGCCGCGTAGGCACGCAGCGGAATTTCACAGGCTTTTTCTCCTGGTCAAGGACCTTAAAGGACGCCTTTGATTCCGGAGTCTTTCCGATCACCCAGCCGTTCAGCTGGATAGAATTTTCCCGGATCCGCACTACATCAATCTTGTATTTCATTGTCTGTCACTCCCGGCCGGCTTCGGTCTGGATTCTTGTTTCCGCCCGCCTTCTTGTTTTTCTTTTTCTTCTTCTCCTTCTTCTCTTCGGGGAAATTGATCCGCTCCTCCTCCACCACCAGCGGCCGCTTCATGACCCTCTGATTGATGGACAGCACATACTCCCCGATCATGCCGATAAAGAAAATCTGCACAGAGCCCAAAAACAGCATTCCGATCAGCATCGGCGCCATGCCTGCCGGAAAACGGTCCCACCAGACCAGCTTCATGATCAGGTAGATAAATGCCACAAGCAGGCTGACCGCACAGCTGATCGCGCCTACAAAGGTGGCCAGACGCAGGCCAACCTTCGTATAGGAGGTGACGCTCAGCATGGCCGCGTCATACAGGCTGTAGAAATTATTGCTGGTCTTCCCTGCTCTCCGTTTCGGCTGTTCATAGGGGATCTCTTTTCTGCGGAACCCCAGCTCCGCCACAATCCCCCGAAGAAACGGAGTCGGATCATCCAGCCGCCGGAGCACCTCAATGAATTCCCGGTCATACAGTCCGGAGCCGGTAAAATGTTCGATCTGCTCTACATCCGACAGCCGGCGGATCATTTTATAATAACAGCTTCGCAGCCAGTACATGATCCGATTCTCTTTACTGCTGGTCTTGATTCCGATTACGATTTTGTAACCTTCCTCCCAGGCCTGAACATATTTTGGTATCAGGTCCACCGGATCCTGAAAATCCGCCACCATCTCGATCACACAGTCACCGGTTACCTGAAGCATGCCGTAATAAGGAGAATTGAACTGGCCGAAATTCCTGGCATTGAAAATCGCCTTGATCTTCGGATTCTCCGAGCACAGCCGCCTGAGAATCGGGCGGGTATTGTCTTTAGAGCAGTTGTCAATAAACACCAGCTCATAATCATACCGGGAAAGCTTCTTCTCCAGTATCTCAATGATCGCCCGCGCGATCGGTTCTACATTCTCTTCCTCATTATAGCACGGTATCAATACGCTAATTTTCTTCATCTCTGCCTCCTGCCCCAAGCATTTCCTGAATCCCCCGGGCAAATGATATGGTCTCCTTCCAGGTCCCGTCTGTCAGCTCCCGCAGCACTTTTGTCTCCGGGCAGATTGACAGGGCGCCTTCTTTTGCCTGAACAAAAGTTCCGTATTCCAGACTTCCCTTTCCGCCGCACAGGCGGTGAATCTCCTCCACAAACTCCTTCAGCCGGCGGGTGTCGCCGCTGGCCACATTCACCGCGCAGACCCTGCCGTCGCCGCCGCTGTGGCGGTAAAGCTCTGTCACCGCTCTGGACGCGTCCGCTATATTCATGAAATTCCAGCGATGAAGGCAGGCGCTGAGAGAAACCCTGTTTCCTTTCGGAAGCTCCCTTGTCAAAGTGGAAATGATCGACCAGGGATGATCGCCCGTACCGTAAACGCTGAAAAAGCGCAGATGGTAATAGGTCATTCCCCAATCCCTGCACAGCTTGGCCGCCTTCTGATAAAACTCCAGCTTGGCCTTTCCATAGGCATTTACCGGATGACACTCCATGGATTCTTCCATGATGCCGTCCGGCGTAATCCCATACTCCACTCTGGAGCCTGCATCCATGAAGATTCCGCAGCCCAGGCGGCGCGCTTCCTTCAGACATTCCAGAGAGCCAAGCACATTGGCCTCCTGCACAGAGGGCGAATCGATCTCCTCACGATTGACCCCTCCCCACGCGAAATGAAGGAAGCCGTCTGCCCGGTCCAGAACGCTCAGACTGTCCGCGGCCGTATCCAGTGTTCCGGGCAGCACATGAAAATCCCCATGAACCGGCAGTAAATTTCTCTGCGGCGATTCAGGCCGCACAAGGGCATAGACCTCCGCGCCCTCCTCAAGCAGCCGTCGGGCCACATTCCTGCCGATAAAGCCTGTGGCCCCCGTTATCACTATCCTTTTTCCCGCCAAATCAACCATGGGTTCCTCCAATTATCTGTCATTTTGGGCCGCTTACAGCCTTTCCACCCGGTCCGTGCGCAGCGTCATGATTTCAATATCCGCCCCGAAACGCTGCCGGATCACTCCGGCTATCTCTTCCGTATAACCGGGCGCCGCGATCAGGATCACATCCGCAGGCTCCCGGAAGAAATGCTCCGGAGCCACAATAGGCAGGTGGGACGCCGGCGCAAAACGGCCCTGTTTGAAGGGCGCGGAATCGATAATATAAGCTGCCCGTTCTCCCAGGCAGGTAGTAGCCGCCAGCGTAAACCCCTGATGACTGGCGCCCCAGACGGCCAGTTTTTTATTCCGGCTTTTTATGTCCGCCGTCAATTCCTCTATCTGCCGCCGGATCCTTCCATAACTGTCCAAAAGACCGGATATGTCCGCCGGTTTCCTCTTTCTCACGATCACAGACAGCGTGTCCCGGTTGACAAGCTCCTCCTCCAGCACCTGAAAACCATGATGCTCCAGCAGATACCGGAGCGTGTCAAAAGTATAATAGGCAATGTGATCCCGAATCAGCTCATAATAACCGTCGTACTGAAGGATATACTCCAGGCTGGGCACAGTGATCAGGCCCATGCCGTCCTCACTGAGGTTGTTCCGGATACAGTCAAGCATAACTCCCGGCTCCGGCTGGTGCTCAAGAAAATTAAAGGACAGAAAAACATCATAAGGACCTTCCGTCCCCAGAACTGTGTCCTCCTTCTCGGGAAATCCCTGAAAGACTTGGAGTCCTTCTCTCGCGGCGGCCTCCGCCAGGTCCTTCCGATGTTCGATTCCGTAGGCCTTCACCGGGAATCCGGAAAGCATCCTCAGAAACTCTCCGCCGCCGCAGCCGGCCTCCAGAAATTTCTTGCCCTCCAGATGATAAGTCTCGATCAAATGCCGGTACTGCCTGGTCCGCAGTTCCGCCATAGTGGTGGAATATCCGCCGGAGCGGATCACATCCCGGTAGTAGCCGACTGGCCTGCAGTCAAACTGCACCAGCCCGCAACGGCTGCACTGGAACAGCCGAAGCCGGATTCCGCTGTCCTGTTCCACCTGCTCCGCTCCCGGGATATCCTGGGCTGAAGCCGGCATGCCGTCCAGCTCCATAAGCGGCTTCTCCGGCAATTTATGTCCGCATACGATACAATGAGTTCTTCTGTCTGTCTCAATCATACGTCTGATTCCCTCTTCAAAAGAAATCTTTGGCGTCCATCCCACCACCGCCCTGATCTTCGCGGTATCCGGCATCAGCTGGGCCCGGCCCTCCGCGTTAGGCGGCAGCTGCCCGTAGGCACAGACGCCTTTTCCGCCGCAGTACCGGCGGATATCCTCCACATAATCCTTCAGAGGCCTGGTAGCCGCCTCAGGGCCCGCCAGATTATAAATACCATTCTCCGGCTCCGCAGAACCTGTCTTAAGGCCGGTAAAGCCTACAGGCCCGTCACAGAAGGCCAGAGCCTTAATACCTTCCGCCAGATCGTCTATATACAGATAATTCCACATCTGTCCGCAGCCGCCCAGCTCCATCCGGCCATTCTCCTGAAAGGTCTGAAGACAGGTATTCACCAGCGACCAGGGATGATCGCCAGGGCCGTAGACGCTGAATATTCTTGTGTGAATGTACTCCATGACCTGTGAATCCCGGCAGTTCCACTCCGCCACCCGGCTGACAGCCTGCCGGTAAAACTTCAGCTTGGCCTTGCCGTACTCGGATACAGGACGGCATTCCATCCCCTCGGTCATAAGCTCTCCGCAAAGACCATACTCAGCCTGAGAGCCGCTGAACAGAAATCTTTCGCAGCCCAGCTTTCTTGCCGCCTCCAGAGCCTTCATGGAATCCGCCGCGTTCTTTTCCTGAATCCGGGCGTTCTTTCGGTTGGCGCTGCCGGAGCCATCCCATCCGAAGTGAAAGAACACCTGGCAGGGAACCGGAATTCGCCGGGGCAGCTGGTCAAACTGCTCCATATCCAGCTCCACGATCTGCACCTTTGACGGCATCTCCTGCCGAAACCGCCGCAGGTTGGCGGAATTGGGCCGCACCACCGCGTAAACCTGATGTCCGTCCTGCAAAAGCCTCCGGACCAGCGCCGTTCCCAGAAAACTGGTGGCTCCCGTCACGACCAGGTTCATAGGCGTTCCTCCTTCTTTTGCTTTTTCAACGGTCTGATACTGCATCACTCCCGGATTCTGGGAATGATCATCATAGCGTCCATTTCCTCCTCAGGAAGGAAGGGCGCCAGATCTTCCAGGGGCGGGGACACCATAGTCCCGTCCGGAAGCCGTTTGCCGGAAGACTTGGGTTCAAAAACCTGATCAATGGTAACGAACACCTCGCAGATGGCTGGCCCCTTTGTGGACAGGGTCTTCTCTATGGCCTCCGGCAGCTGGCTGTTATGAACCGCTTTCACATAGGGATAACCGTAGGCCCACGCCAGCTTTTCCATATCCGGAAAACTCAGATCCCCGCTGTCCACTCCGATACCCACCAGGGGCTCTCCGAAGAAATTCTTCTGGCTCTGGCGGATAGAATGATAACCGCCGTTGTTGATCAGAAATATCTTTATCGGCATCCTGTGATGAATAATGGTCTGCAGCTCCTGCAGATTCATCTGGATACTGCCGTCTCCTGTCAGCAGGATAATGTCCTCCGGCTCGTCCGCCTGCCGAAACCGCGGGTCATAAGCCGCCATGCAGGCGCCTATGGCCGCCGGCAGGTCGTATCCCATGGAGGCAATAGCCGAGTTCGTAATAAACCGCTGGCCTTTCTTGATGACATAGGCATGACCGCCCACCACGCAGGCGGAACCGTTGCCGACCACCGTAATCTGATTCTCCGGCAGGCGGCTGCTCAGCTCCTTTACCAGCGCGTAGACATTGGCCTCCCGGCTGTCATCCTGAACCATATGCTTAGGCTGAACCACCGGGTACTTCTCCTTCCACATCCGGCAGGTCTCCAGCCAGCTCATGCCCGGCAGGCCCTCCCCGCCGTCAAACACCGGCGCCGGCTCCTTCAGAAGAACTCTTTCCAACGTCTCAAGCAGGTCCTTCGCGTCCGCATGGACCGCCATGTCCACATGGAGGCTGGGCTTTTTCAGTTCCTCCATATCAATATCATTGATGATGGTATAAGCCGCTCTGGCCCAGGTCTTGTAATTAAAGCCTACCTGGCGGATACTAAGCCGGCTTCCTACCGAAAAGACCAGATCGCTGTTCTGAACCGCGAAATTGCCGGGGCGGTCGCCCATATTGCCGGCTCTCCCCACATACAGCGGGTCGTCATCACACATACAGTCCTCGCTGTCCCAGCCGGTAGCCACCGGAATGCCCAGAAGCCTCACCACCCGCTGAAACACCGGATAGGCCCCCGCGATGCGGATACCATTTCCCGCATTCAGCACCGGCCTTCTGGCGCCGCGTATCTTCTCAATAATCCTGCGGGCGGTATCCTCTGTCACCCTGGGAGGCAGCCCCTGCCCGCCGTTTTCCGCCTCGTACGCCTCCGCGTCAAACCCCTCCAGATCATCCGTCTCCACATAAGCTCCCTGGACATTCAGAGGGATATCCAGCCACGCGGGACCGGGACGGCCGGAATAAGCAAGATAGATCGCCTTCTCCAGACAATACCGGATTCTTCCGGGATCAATCACCATCTCGCTGTACTTGGTCATACAATCTATCGCCTTCGTAATATCAAATTCCTGATCTCCCATGGCGCGGATCCCTACGCCGGACCAGCGGGCCGTTGTATCATACCGCACCTGCCCTGACAGCACCAGCATGGGAATGGAATCCAGCCATCCGCCTACAACGCCTGTGATCGCGTTGGTGCCTCCGGGTCCGGTGGTCACGCACACAGCGGCGATCGTATTGTGTATTCTGGCATAACTCTCCGCCGCAATGGCACAGGCCTGTTCATGATGCTGATACAGACAGTGCAGCCCTTTTTCATGGCCCAGGGCGTCATTCAGATGCATGGCGCCTCCCCCGGTCACAGTAAAGACCTGGGTGATTCCATGCTCAACCAACTGTTTTGCGATATAGTCTGAAACTTTTATTCTCATGCGGCCTGTCCTTTCTCTCTGCATTTGGTTTCATCATATCATAAAATCGCCGGAGTTAAAAGTCTTTTCCTTCCACATTTGCCATGAACCTTCACTTTTCACGGGCCGCCCCCATGGTATATAATCTGACCGTAATGCAAAAACGGATTTACGGCCAACAAATAAAGGAGAGATTATTTTTATGAAAAAATCAATCAAATGGACGGCTGTTGTTTCCACCGCGGCAGTTATGACCGCAATGGTTCCGCTCATGGCGGCGCCAGTCATGGCCCAGAGCGCCGGCTGGGCAGAGGAGGACGGCAATTTAAGGTACTATGACTCCGACGGGTATGCACTGACCGACTCCTGGAAAAAACATAACAACGACTGGTACTATTTAAATGAAGACGGCAACATTACGCTGGACGCGCAGATTGACGAATACTACGTAAATACAGAAGGCAAACGGGTGGCGGACCAGTGGGTGTCCGTTGTAAATGAAGACTTCTGGGACGAAGAAAATGATTCCGAAGTTTACTGGTATTATTACGGCAGCAACGGCAAAATGCTGACCTCCAAATTTAAGTCCATTGACAATAAAACCTACTATTTTGACGCGGACGGCCACATGGTGACAGGACTTCAGTCCATCGACGGAGCCAACTATTATTTTGGGAAAAATGGTGACGGCGCCATGAAAAAAGGCTGGGTACAGCTGGATGTCAGCGATGACCCCCTGGATGAGGATATCGCCTGGTCCTATTTCGGGAGCGACGGCAAGCGCATTGAAAACCAGGTAGACAAGCGGATCAATGACGCTTACTATACCTTCGTGGATGGCCGTATGGTAACCGGCTGGTACAAGCTGCCCCAGACCGCGGCTGAAGAATCCTCTTCCGATAAAGCGGAAGACAGTGAAGCCGCAGAGACTTCTGCTGAGGAGACTGCCGCCGAATCTGTCGCTGAGGCTGCCTCGGAAACCGGCTCTGAAACCGCTGCCGATGAGTCTTCCGACAATCAGGCTGATTCGGAACAGGACAAAACTGCGGACGACACCACTCTCCCGGCCAAACCGGTCACTGCCGCAGGCTATCAGTACTATGATGAAGCCGGAAAACGGGCCGCAGGATGGATGAATATCACCGGCATCCCCGGTCTCAGCACGGAGGACGAGCTTTACCGATTCTACTTCAAGAGCGGCGCTCCTTACTTCGCGGAAACCGGAATCCAGGTATTCAGCGTCGGTTCCGACCGCTACGCCTTCAATACAAAGGGTGAAATGCAGACCGGGCTTCAGGCAGTCACTCTGGAGGGAGGAACTACAGCCAACTACTACTTTGACGCCAACGGCGTTATGAAGACCGGCAGACAGGTCATCTTTGACGAGGAGTCCGGCATGAACCAGAACTGGTTCTTCCAGACGGAAGGTTCTCAGAAGGGACAGGGCTTCCACGGTATCCGCAGCAACACCATTTACCAGAATGGCCTGCGCCTGGAGGCAGACGCGGACCTGCGCTACAATCCGGTCGTCTTTGAGGGAAAGAATTATCTGGTCAATGCCTCCGGAACCATCCAGAAGGCTACGAATTCCTCCAAATCTGCCGCCCGCCCGGAGCTTGGAGCCGGCTACCGCGACGTAAGAGATTCCAATGACACGATCTGGACCGTAGATACCAATGGTATCGTACAGCAGTAAATTTCCATTGCTTCCTCCAGTTAAGCTGCCATAGAACTGCGGCCGGAGCCGCCGGTCAGCGGCCCGGCACAGCCAAAAAACTGCATCATCCGTTCAAAACTGCCAGAATAGGAATATTTTGGCAGTTTTTTTCATATTTATGTTATAAATTTGAGGATTTTGCGTTTTAATTAATGGGTACATAAATTAACTTGGAGGTATTAACGCTATGAGAGAACTATCTGTTTACTATTGCCCGCTTTGCGGCCGCTACGCCTATTTTCAGCTGCCCAAGAACGCTGTCTGCCACAAGTGCCAGACTAAAATGAATCTGATGGACATGCGCTATCAGGATTTTATGGATTTGGACTACGACGCCAGAGACCGTCTGATCACTCACAAGATCGTGGAATCCGCGCCGACGCTGGTAGAGCGCATCTGTGCTCCTGACAAAGTTTACAACCACCGTGAACTGATTGGCCGGCTGGCCGCGGAATGCAGCAGACTGGAACAGGAAAATCAGGAATTGAATCATACTATCGACTGGATGCATAAAACCATTTGGGACCAACTGAAGCGCACCCGTGAACTGGAACGGGAACTGGCCGAACTGCGAAAGTCCTGACCCCCGTTCCGTTCTACGAATGCCCGGCTCAATTACGCCTCGTTCTCTTGTCTGCCGGAGACATATCGAAAAATCAAGCGGTTCAATGTCACACGCAGCTGCGCCATAATCTCTAACAACTTATCATTATCCGCTTTCAGTCTTCGATTCTCCTCTTCAAGAGCAACAATTTTTTCCAACTCGCTCATGTGAAATTCCCCCCTTTTTTTGAGTAATTTCACTATAGCCCCTTTTTCCGGATTTGAAAAGAGGAATTAACCGCACAATTCGACAAATTCCGCCAACGGGACCGGACGAGTATCCGTCCAATCCCCTTCATTCCACAAAATGTAGCTCTGTTTTCTCTCAAAAACACTACTTCTGGAACTTCCAAAAACGCAAATTTCTCGTAATTTGTCGAAAAGTTTTTGGTAAGATTCCTGTCTGAAAATCGTAAGATTTATATGCGTTTTTCCTCTGGTAAACGGCAGGATACTATGCTATAATGTAGCCATCAAAAAGCGATGACGAAGGGAGGCTGTAATGAGATGAGACGGATACGGATTACAGCGATGATTTTTTCCCTCCTTATGATGCTCATGTCCTCCATGCCGGTTTACGCCGGAACCTGGACATCGGGCGAAGATGGGACGTGGACCTACACAAATGATGACGGCGAGTCCGTCACCGGCTGGATAGAAGACGGCGAGAAGACATATTACCTGGGTGAGGACAACAAGCTGAAAACCGGCTGGTTCAAATCCAAAGGTTCCTGGTACTATTTTGATGAGGACGGAATCATGGCAAAGGATACTTGGGTTGACAATTACTATGTCAATTCTGAGGGCAAGATGAAGGGCATTAAATAATCACTCAATCATAACTGTTTCAAAAGGCTTCCCCCAACTTTCGGAGGAAGCTTTTTTTCACGTTTCTCCCCACTCCTATTTTCTCAAAAATCCTTGTTTTTCCTGCATTTCTCCATTCCCCTATAATTTCCATTATAGGAAGTATAATGGAACTCGTAATGCAGACACGGGCCTCTGTAAGGAAGGCCTGAAAAAAGGAAAAAGGAGAGTGCATTCATTATGAGAAAGCAGACAAAAATCGCTGCGATGGTATCCGCAGCGGCTTTGCTCACCATCGGTGCAGCTATGACCTCCTCCGCAGCCGGCTGGACTATGGACGGCGAGGACTGGATCTATCTGGACAAATATGGCGAGAGAGTGACAAATGAGTGGAGAAAGAACGCCAGCGGCCAGTGGTTCTATCTGGGAGATGACGGCCTGATGCTGACCAACACCCTGATCAGGGATGCCGGAAACAGCGGTACTGACATCTACTATGTGAACAGCGGCGGTATGAAAGTTACCAACTGCTGGATCGAACTGCCCAATGACGATAACTTCACCATCAATGACCGCGAGCCCTCCATGGTGTACTATTACATGGGCACCGACGGTAAGGCGACCAGGGCTACGGACAATGAGTATGTTATCAAACAGGTGAAGAAGAACAACAACACCACTGAGAAGGCTTACTTTGTCTTTGATGAGCAGGGCCACATGATGACCGGCTGGCTGGATGTTGATACTACGAAGGAAGACGGTCCCTTCGTTTCCAACAGCAAATATCGTCTTTACCTCGGTGATGAGGAAGAGGGCGACGAGGCAGGCGTAGCCCGTACCGGCTGGCAGTACCTTGAGGATCCGGCTGACGTAGAGAACTATGATCCTTATGAGACTGAGCACTGGTATTGGTTCAATGAGACCGGTAAGCTAGTAGCGCCGGAGACGACCCGTTACATTGACGGCAGATATTTCCACTTTGGCGCAGGCCGTTATATGGATAACGGATGGTTCACTTTCGCCAGCCAGGAAACAGCATCTGCTAGTATGTCTAAAGTAGGCCGTACCAAGAGTGATGGCCGTATGGAGACCGGATGGGTACAGAGAACTGAAGATGAAGAGGATGATGTCTACTGGTACTATCTGATCAACGAGAGAGGCGCTGACAACAGAGTGGTTGCGACTGTTCCGTTCAACCGTAACAGAGCAGGAAGAATTGAGGGTGCTAAACATGAAGACAGCCCCTATGCAGCCCGTTCCATTGGCAACAAGATCTATCTGTTCAATGACAAAGGACAGATGGTAACTGGCATTGTCAATACTGATGAATTTGATGATTGGGCTGACACCGATGTTTACAATTCTAGCGGCAGGCTGGTAAGTGAGATTGGAACTTCGACTAACGTAGTGGAATTGTATGGAAATGCGACTTACTACTTCAAGAATACTGAGAGCGGCGCAGGTCAGATGATCAGGGACTCCCGTGCAGAGGTTGTCATTGATGGTGAGACTTACTACTATTATTTCGATAAAGATGGCCATGCCTTGAAGAATACGATTAAGAGTGGCGTACTGTATGGAAGTAATGGTGTACGTGTGAATTCTGACGCTGGTTGGATGTCACATCCGATTAACGGCAGTGTGACATACACTGTGAACAATAAGACTTATAAAATTACGGGTTATATCCCTGTAAATGCCAGTGGTCATGTCAGGACTCTCTCGATTCCTAAGGCAGTGGGTGAACAAACTACAAGTACCGTTCGGATCGATGGCGAGAATTATACCGTCACATGGACGCTTGAGGGTACAAATGCTATTAAGTCCGAGATAACACCAAAGGCTTGACGGTGCGAATACTATTTAAGCGATTTCTATCTTAACTTAGTGTTTCAGGAGTCCCGGGGCGTAGGCCCCGGGGCTTTTTGACTTATTGGCCTGTCCGGCCTGTAACATGATAAAGCCCGGAGGTTTGCGCTCTTGGGCTTTAAAGGCTTTTTAATAATATAATTTGACATCCCTGGCATTGCTGATGTCTATTCCTCAAAGATGGTCTTGAAGATATCCCTCAGGAACTCATGGAAGCCGAAATGGAATGCGGCTTTTGATTATGAGAAAGGTCAAAAGGGAAGCATTTAGACCTACAACAGGAACTGGTCATTCGAGAAAAAGAGTGGGGGAGCGCTAATAAGCTCCCTAAATGAGTCTATGAAGGTTTGTCAACAGGCTACTCTATAGACATAGAATTTTTGATAGAATAAAGGAGTACTGTACACAAAAAGAGGATGCATCTCTTCCTAACCATTTATTCTTTCCGATTTTACTAAATGGCATGCAATTTTAATCTGAACTGTGACGTTTTTATTCTGTGCTTTAGCCTTATTTCTGTCAACAGTTAAGGAGTCCCAAGGCATATGCCCTGGGACCCCTGAAATAATAGACTCAGATAATGTGCAAATTAATACACACTGGCTGTAATCTCTCCAGAAACCTTACTCTGATTTTTGCTCTTATCGGCTTTTACTGCTGCTTTCACGAGTTCCCATTTAACGGTATAATTCTGTCCGTCAATCCTAACAGTGCTCGTAGTAGCATTGGCTGCGCCAGTCTTGGTGGGCAGTGCAGGCATCTTTACATGGCCGGAGGCGTTAACAGCAAGTTCACCGGTAATCTCATAAGTATAATCACCCTTCTCGTATAAAACATACTCTTGATCTGCATTATATCTGGGAGCATAAGACATCCAGCCGCTATCAGACTGTACACGCACACCATCTTCATCATACAGCATGCCATTCACAATAGCGTTCTTATAAGCACGTCCCTGCTTGTCGAAATGATAATAGAAGGTCTCACCATCAATAACGACTGCCGTGCGGGCATTCCTAGCCATCTGACCTGCGTTGCCGCCAGTGCTGGTGAAATAATAAGTCTCATATGGGAACAATTTAACTACATTATTACCATTCGAGGTCTGCTGTGTCACCTTGTTGTTGGAGTTATAGACATAAGCTCCACCGTTGGTGGCCCAATCATCAAGATCTGAGGTAAGACCAGTTATCATCTGACCCTTGTTATTGAACAGATAGATCTTGTTGTTAATGGAACGAGCTGCATATTCATAATCGTCATTTTCGACCTCGCCATCGTCAACCTTACCATCTGTGTTCTTATCTATCCAAACAGTTCCCTTTCCTTCGCCATTACGGTTGAACGGAACAGTTGCGCGTACTCTATTGTTCTCGTCTCTTACATTGATGAGATAATACCAGTACACATCATCCGACTCGTCTTCAGCTCTCTGTACCCATCCGGTCTCCATACGGCCATCGCTCTTGGTCCGGCCTACACTAGCCATACCAGCAGATGCTGTTGATTGGCTGGCGAAATCGAACCAACCGCTGTCCATCTGACGGTCACCATTAAAGTGATAATATTTGCCGTCAATGTAACGGGTAGACTCCGGCTCTGCACTCTTACCAGTATCTGTGAACCAGTACCAGTGACTGTCCTCATAAGGATCTTCCACTGCGTCTTCCGGATCCTCAATGTAATTCCATCCGGTACGAGCTACACCGGCCTCATCGCCCTGCTCATCATCGCCCAGATAATAAACATATTCTCCGCTGTCAGCTCTATCATCAGTGATCCTTACCCAACCGGTCATCATGTGACCTTCTGTATCAAAGATGAAGTATGCTTTCTCAGTGGTGTTGTTGTTCTTCTTCACTTGCTTGACAACATACTGATCAGAAGCCTTGGTAGCTTTGCCGTCGCTTCCCATGTAATAGTACACGGTGGAGGGCTCATGATCGTTCACGGTGAAACCGTCGTCATTGGGCATCTCGATCCAGTAGTTGGTAACCTTGACACCGCCGCTGTTCACATAGTAAGTGTCAGTACCATTACTCCCGGAATCCCTGATCAGGGTGCTGGTCACCATCAGGCCGTCATCGCCCAGATAGTACCAGTTGTTGCCGGACTT
>CANQSK010000014.1 GCA_947626475.1 uncultured Lachnospiraceae bacterium | reverse complement strand
TCTTTCCGCTCCCACTGGATCAGTTCCTCAAACAACATATACTGCGCCTCCATATCTCTGTCCTGCTTCAGCTGCGCGACCCGCCCGTGAAGCTTCCTCACATTCGGGTCATCCACCCGGCCTACGTACGCGTCCGTCGTATCTTCCAGATAGTGCAGCAGATTCACCAGCTCTTCCGGCACCTCACCGTCATTGGTCCCCTTGGTGCTCAGAAACACCCGTACCGCCTCATCTCCCAGAGCAAAATCCCTCTCCAGACACCGGTTCTCGAACGTATATCGGTACAGCCCTTTCCCAAACGGGTCGAAGGTACAGATAAACACCACGTACACCGGCTTCAGCGCCGCGAACGCCTCCCCGGGCCTCAAGCCCAGCACATCCATCTGTGCCTGGTGGAACCGGCTCCGCTTCGGCAGTTCTTCTTCTCCCCGGTTCTCCATCTCCAGGTTGTACTGAACCTGCGCCTCATCGCTGAGGTACACGTCCAGACGCAGGCTCCGGAAATCCGAGCTGAACATCATGGACCTCTCGATGCGTACCTTCACTCTGCCAATCCTGACTCCTAGAAGAGTCTCGATCAGCAGCTGGCTGGTCTCCTCGTCCTCCGCCGCAGCGGCGAACAGAAAATAGTTTGACAGGTTCAGATCCTGAAATCTCGTATTCATGCTTCTCCTCCTTATCCAAGAACGCCGGAGGATATCCTGTCAGGGGTATTATAGCATAGATGGGGAGGGAAAGGAGACGGTTTGATGACCGGCTGCTCCTTACATTTTATACAGCAAAATATTTTTGTACGTTCCTGATAACTGACAGCACCGTCTGATACGGAAAGATTTCCGCTTTTCCTCTGATATAGAATTTATAGGTGAAATGAAACAGGCATGCGCCTAATATAAAACTATTCAAAGCCACACGATTAAATCGGCTTTTTAGTCTTGGCACAATATACGCATAACACAGCATAATCCCTATCTCAAAATAGAATGCCATGCGATATCCCGATGAAATATAAGCACTCAGCAGATATGATGACAGCTGCCAGAAACATAAAAAGAGCAGCCATTCCATACCAACTTCAGACTGACGCAGCATGCGCAAAAAAGGCACCAGAACTATGGATACACATACCATGTAAGTCCAGTTCAAAACCCAGTTTGCTTCAATTTTTATTTGCAATACCTGAGTTAGATAACTTACATATTTTGAAAAAATGGGCACATAATTTTGCAAAAAAGCTATACTTACTCCGAACAGAGCCGGAACAAAAAAGCTTATCGTTATCAGCAGAAACTTCATGACTCTTGTATCTTTTTTGCTTAAAAACCAATAGGCTGGATATAATATGAGTCCTACAACAGATGTATTGTGAAACAGGAACGCAAGACAAATACAGAGCAGAAATCGAATCGGTTTTCTCTCTTTCACATATCGGATTGAAAACCATAATATAATAACGGCAAGACCCTGGCGCTCTATATTCAGAAAATATCCAAAACACCACGAATAATACAGCAGGTACAATAACGGCAGGCTAACTTCTTTTCTATAGTAGTCAAATGCCAGAAACAGAATGGTGTTCATCACAACCGCATCCGCCAGGAAGAAAAAATATCTGCTCTGCCCAACCAAATACGCCGTTTTTGAGAATAAGATAAAAAGAGGCTCTTTCTCAAACCTGGAAATGCATTCCGCATCGCCTAGGGCAAACCCTTCACTCAACTCCGCATAACTCTGGTAATCCGTACCTACATTGTATCTCAAACCCTGAAGCAGGATAACAGGACCCGCTATAAGAACAAAATACAGAAATTTTTTCCGAAAAGATATCTTCTGATCCCGGCTGTAACACCAGCTTCCAAGAATGGATACTGCAAATACACTTAAATATAAAATATAAGACCCCAAGTGATTCATGCTGAATCTCCCTGCATCCATTTATTACCAGATATTACTTTGACGACTTGTGAAGCCGGTACCAGTTTCGGACCGGTCCCATACGATATATCATCTTCCGCACGGCCAATGCCAGCCTGTAGCGGCCGTTTGTTGCAGTATTTACCGCATTCAGCCAGGCCACCTCATTCTTATAGTGAGCAAGATACCTCTCCTGGCTGGCTTTAACATTTGTGGACCAGGAACCAGCCCGCCCGCGCCGGTACACACAAGTATGATCAGGCAGGTAATATACTTTGCCGCAGGACGCCATATGGATCTGCATGGGATAATCTGCTGTATCAGCCTGGAAATAGTAATCCGGAAGAGTATACAGATGTTCCTTTTTTATAACAAGAGAGGCAGACGGGCAGAGAAATCCCCCAACAACAATAACGGTCCCTGCTGAGACAGTCTTAACCTTTTTATATGGTTCTCTGACATCCACGATAACACCATTTTCCTCGATATCACAGGCAGTAAAGGCCATCGCATATTCAGGGTGTTCGCGCAGAAAACCCAGTTGTTTCTGCAGTTTATGCGGATCCGTCCAGTAATCGTCGCCTTCACAGATCGCCACATAATCGCCGCGCACCTTGTCGAGGAAACGGTGCAGATGCTTCGTCCCCTGATTTGCCTCTTCCAGCAGCAGCCGTATCTTATCTGGGTACTTCTGCTGATATTCCCGCAAAACGGCGACCGTATCATCAGTAGAAAAATCGTCATGAATCAAAATCTCATAGGGAAAATCCGTTTCCTGATCCAAAAATCCCTCCATCGCCTGTCGGATAAAAGGGGCAAAATTATAGGTCAGGCACCAGATAGAAACCAAGGGCTTGACGCTCATATCCAAGGAACAGACATCTATCATCGAATCTAAACTCCTTTCCGTTGTCTCAATGGGCAACCTGCAGAATCAAATCACAGATGCGGTCCACATCCTGCAGCTCCAAATCGGCATAAATCGGCAGTGTCAGCACCTGGCGGGACAAGCGTTCCGCCTGCGGCAGACAACATCCTGCGAAACGCTGCCGGTAGCACGCATACTCACTGACGATAGGATAAAAATACTTACGCAGATAAACTCCATGCTCACGCAGCGCCGCCTGCACGGCGTCACGGTCTGCGCCAAAAGTTTCCGGCTCAATACACACAGGCATATAAGCATAATTAGGGGCAGCATCCGCGCGAGGAGTGAAAAAGCGTATGCCGGAAACGCAGGACAACCGTTCGTGATAACGTTCACTCAATACCCTGCTGCGAGCGATATCCCGGTCAACATAACGCAGATTACACAAGCCCATGGCCGCCTGCAGTTCATTGAGCTTGGCATTGCCGCCAATCTCGGTAATCGTTTCTTCGTCCTGAATACCAAAGTTCTTGATGGCACGAAATTTCGTCCGCAGGGCAGGGTTATGAAAAGCAACAGCCCCTCCTTCAACGGTGTTGAATATCTTAGTTGCGTGAAAGCTGAACATGGACATATCTCCGAAAGTCCCGATTCCCCGTCCGCCCAAGGTCACTCCGAAAGCGTGAGCAGCATCATAAATCACTTTCAAGCCATATTTTTCAGCGATACTGCCGATTGCTTCTACATTACAGCAATGTCCGTACACATGCACCGGAACAATAGCAGAAGTTCTTTCGGTTATAAGACTCTCCAGCTGTGTTTCGTCCAGCGTACCATCCTCCGGCTTGACGTCGCACAGGACCGGAGTGAGCCCCTGCCGCACAATGGCATGTACTGTAGAAGCAAAAGTATAGGGCGTAGTAATGACTTCGCCAGACAGTCCCGCTATCTGCAAAGCACCTTCCAATGCCAGATGCCCATTACAGAACAAGGAAAGCTCCGGTACCTGCAGATAATCCTTTAGTTCCCGTTCCAGCTGATCATGATATGTTCCCATGTTCGTCAGCCACCGGCTCTCCCACAAAGGCCGCAGCATAGCGGCATATTCTTCAAAAGGCGGCAGCGATGGCCGCGTCACAAAAATTTCCTGTCCCATAATCCTCACAGCGGAATGTTACCATGCTTTTTAGCCGGCAGCTCCGCTTTCTTCGTTTTGAGCATATCCAACGCGGCACGAATACGCGGACGAGTCTCCTCCGGCAGAATGATTTCATCCACATATCCTCGCTTGGCCGCAATGAAAGGATTCATAAACTTATCCTCAAATTCAGCTGTTTTCTCTCTGATAAAGGCCTGCGGATCTTCCGCCTTCGCCATGTCTTTCTTCCACAATATATTAATAGCACCCTCTGCGCCCATCACCGCAATCTCAGCGATGGGCCAGGCATACACAATATCCGCGCCCATATTTTTGCTGTTCATGGCGATGTATGCCCCGCCATAAGCCTTGCGCATAATAAGCGAAATCTTAGGTACTGTCGCTTCGGAATAAGCGTACAGGATCTTGGCTCCGTGCCGGATGATGCCTTTGTGTTCCTGATCCCTCCCCGGCATAAACGCCGGGACATCGACAAGAGAAACCAGTGGTATATTAAAGCAGTCACAGAAGCGGATGAAACGGGCAATCTTATCTGAACTGTCACAATCCAGTGAACCGCCTAAGTAAGCGGGCTGATTGGCAACAAATCCAACCGTCTCACCATCCATACGGCCGAATCCGACCACCGCATTGGGAGCAAACTGCTGCTGCACTTCCATAAAGCTGCCGTTATCTATAATAGCGCGAATAACCTCATGCACGTCATAGGGGCGGCGGGCGTTGTCCGGAACGATAGCCTTCAGATCAGCTGGGCCGTCCACCTGTTTGGCAGCTGCAACCGGTGGTTGTTCCCGATTGTTCTGCGGCAAATAAGAAAGAAGTCTCCGCACACCGGCAAAACAACTCTCCTCCTCATCATAGAGAAAGTGACTGACACCGCTTTTGTGTGCGTGTATCTCCGCGCCGCCCAAATCTTCAACCGTCGTTACCTCACCTAACACCGACTGGACCACCTTTGGACCGGTGATAAACATCTTACTGACGTTTCTAACAAGAAAAATAAAATCACATATGGCAGGGGCATAGCACGCACCCCCTGAACACGGTCCCACGATGACCGCAATCTGCGGAATAACGCCGGAAGCCTGCGTGTTGCGCAGGAACATACCACTGTAACCGCTCAGTGCTGAGATACCTTCTTCAATACGGGCTCCGCCGCTGTCATTAATTGAGATAAACGGCACCCGCATTGACATGGCCATGTCCTGTATCCCACAGATCTTCAACGAATGGTATTCACCCAATGTACCGCCAATAACAGTAAAATCCTCTGACGCAACGCACACTGTACGCCCATCCACTGTTCCGTATCCGGTGACGACGCCATCTCCGGGAAATCGGCGCTTGTCCAGCCCAAAATCATCGATTCGGGATTCCATCAGTCCGTTGACCTCAACAAAGCTGCCCGGATCCAACAACAAATCGATGCGCTCCCGCGCCGTCAGCTTGCCGCTCTGATGCTGCTTTTCTACCCGTGCCGGACCTCCTCCGGCCGCGGCCTTTTCCCGCAGGGCTTTAAGCTGTTCTATCTTATCCTGCCACATGTAGGTATATCCTCTCCTTCCTTTGTGCCGTGCATTCAGACCTGCAGCGCCAGCAGATCTTCAACAGAAGCGATATTCCGAGCTGTCAGCGTGCGGTCGATCTTTTTGTTCATCTTTGTCAACGTCTCGCCCGGGCCTACCTCTAAAAACAGTTCCACACCAGTCGCCTGCATAGCGCGTATACTCTGTTCCCAACGCACAGCGCTGTACATCTGATGTACCAGTAATTCCTTAATTGCGGCAGCATCTGTAACATATTCCGCACTGACATTGGCAACATAAGGGATACTGCCTGTATGCAGCGTTACGCCAGCCAGTGTTTTTTGCAGCGCTTCGGCCGCCGGACGCATCAAAGGCGAGTGAGACGGAATACTCACATTAAGCTCTACTGCCAGACGGGCATGGGCATCTTCTGCCATCTGCTTGACCTGAAGGACAGCCTCACGTTCTCCCGAAACCACAGTCTGTTTCTGTGAGTTGTAGTTGGAGACTTCCACCACCCCGTCTGCCCTGCGGCAGAATTCCTCTACCGCATCAGCGGTCAGACCAACCACCGCCACCATTGCGCCTTTACCTACCGGTACAGCATTCTGCATCAGGATGCCCCGCTCCCTCACCAGACGCACCGCGTCAGTCAAATCTAAATACCCGGCAGTAACCAGCGCCGCATATTCGCCAAGGCTCTGTCCTGCCGTGACAGCAGGCGCCACGCCTGTCTCACGTACGGCAGCCATCATGGCCAATTCTGCCGTAAGCAGAGCAACCTGGGTGTATTCCGTTTTATCGAGACGGTCATTTTCCGTAAAGCAAAGTTCCGCCAGGTCCAGTCCGCAGGCCTGCGAGGCAATATCAAATACAGCCTTGCTGCATGGGTAGTTGTCATAAAAATCCCTGGCCATGCCCGCGATCTGCGCGCCCTGGCCAGGGAAAATGATTGCAATGTTCTTCATAATTATTTCTCCTTTTGCAGCCTTGTTATCATAGCTGCCATGCCTTTGATAGAATTAAAATTATCCTCTGTCAGTTCATTAAACGAGATTTCGATGTCAAATTCTTTATTCAACAGTCCAATAACCGTCATCAGTGACAGCGAATCGAGTATCCCGTCATCTACAAGTTCTTCCGACGAACAAAAATCAATCTCCGGTATTCCCTTACTCAACAGTTCCCGTATTCTTTGCTCCATCTTTTACTCCTTATTATTTATGAAATTCATCTGTTTTAATGTCCACCATCTTTTGAATAATAGTACTTCCTGTCTGGCTTTCCGTTTGGATTCTTCATAATTTCTGGAACAAATTCAATCACTGACGGCACTTTATAATTATCCAATTTAACTGCAAGCGCAGCACGAATGTCACTTGCACTCAATCTACTATCTCCTGCTAACCTGACGAGCAGTTTTACCGCTCTGCCTGTGACTGCGTTGGGTACGTCATAACAGAGACACTCATCAATTCCTGTTATTTCCATCGTTGCTTTTTCAACCTCAGAGGGCAGCAATTTCAAACCGCCAACATTAATAACATCGTCGATCCTCCCGAGAATATATAAAAATCCATCCTCATCTAAGTAACCCAGGTCATTAGTCAAAAAAAATTCGTTATAATAAACATCTTTCAACACTTCTGGCATGCCCCAATAACCTTTACAATTCATATCATCTCGTATAGCTACACGTCCCTGAACACCATACGCAACATCTTGCATATTGTTATCCCAAATTCTTATATCTACACCCTCACATGGGCGACCCACGCAACGGATCTCTTTCTGATCTTCATCCAAACGATGTATTGTTGCAGTTCCTGTTTCTGTTGAGCCGTAAACATAAAACAATTTGCTTTTCGGTAGCATCGCTTTTAAATAGCGCCGTTGAGGCTCCTGTATTGGAGCTGACTGAATACAAATATAATCTATTTGTTCAGCATATTCATAAAGTTTACTTTGAGATAAATACTCCAGAGATGCGATGCCTGAAGGCGGCATATTAAATGTATTTACATTATATTTATCAATAAACTCATAGAATCTGTTCATCTTTATCATACCATCCAGCATAATATATGTGCTTCCAGTATATATTGCTGTTTCCCATACCCGCTCACAAGCGACATGATTCAAAGGTATAAATGTAATCCCAACATCACTCTCAGATATCTCTATTTCCGAAAGTCTGACTAAACAATTAGCAGCAAGATTCTTCTGTGTCAAGATAGCACCTTTAGGAATACCAGTGGTCCCAGATGTTAACATAATATTGGCAACCATTTCCAATTCCGGAAATTGCCACGGTTGCTCTTCTTCCACACCTGCCAGTTTCGCATCTATATCGCTATAATTCAGTGATATATGCGCCAATGGAGCAAGCCTGGATACTACAGCCTTAGCCTTCAACCTTTTCACAGTATCTTCCAATGTTTTCTCCGTCAAAGTCTTCTCAACAGGTACAAAGATGGCGCCACATAAATGTGAAGCAAAGCAGGCGACAATATACCATTTACAATGAGCAGCCTGTACCACGATACGATCTCCTTTTTCTATTCCCTGTGTCTTGAACCAATTCGCTAACCGTACAGTTGAGTCTTTCAATTGACAGTATGTAACTTCCTCGTTTTCAAAAATTACTGCCAGCTTGTCGGGATTCCGTTTAGCGTTCTCAAATAGCTTTTCAACAACTGTCAGCATATAGAAACCTCCCTATTCCGTGCAGATGAATTTATATATTTAACCAGTATGTTTATCTGTCCTATAGATAAACTGCCAAAAATATTTTCCTGTCGTCTTTTTTAAGATTTTAGCCATAGCCATGGAACGGTAATTATCATCCGCAACCCAAGAAACGTCTCTTGTACATCCTTCCATATATTCACTCAAGGATTTCTCAAGAGACGCCCATCCTCCCAATCCCATCCGATATGAGGCCGTAATATGACTGTAAAAAGCTTTATCTTTCTTCCAATAGTTGCTTGCTGCAAGGACATTTCCCTGCGCATCGCAAATAATAGCGCACCGACCATACCGCTCCATCTCGTCAAGCTGTTCATCCGTCAAAACAGGAATGGTATAGCACTTTTTTCCAAGCGTCGTCATCCAAAGTTTGCGTATTTCAAGATAATCTTTTTTCACCGCCTTGCGGCAAATAATCCCTTCTTTTTCTCCCAAAGCACGCATCACTGCAAGCCGTTCTCGGATCTCATCAATCGAATTATTCAGCAGACACTCCAATTCCAGATACTTACGGTATTTTTCAAAACCTGCATTTATCAGTTTCTGCTCATCTGATAAATCATAGCGCTTATCGTTACCAGTCAGCTCCACCAACACATCCTTCTTCTGACAGCCCAATCGAATCGGCTGATTGACTGGAACATAAAATTGCGCGCTGTAATAATCTTCTTCATCCGAAAAAAACCAAAGTGTCCCATCGCATTCTTCTGCCCAGAGTTTTCCTCCGCTAATCATAGAAGATAATTCAGAACGCATAAATAATTTATTAGTGGAGTAATTCTCTTCATTTTTCTTGAACTTCGCAAGTATCTCCGCATACTGTTCACAGGTAGAGAGCTTTTCCATTTTTGTTTTCAATCCCTTTCCAGAACAAAATGTGCTTAATTACAATCACATTAAAGATCGGAAATTATCATCCTGCAAAACTCCACATTACCCAATTCAACCACCGCAGAAACCCACGACAATCCGCCTCCAAAACCGGATAAACAGCAAGTGTAACGGTTAGTCAGCAGGGCTTCACCAAGATTATAAGCAATGTCTACACCGACACAGCTTCCGCTGGAATTGCCAAAGTTTTCAACTATATTCCACGGCATTTTCTCCTGCGGAACTCCCAGACGCTGAGACAATTTCTGTAGCATAAATTTATTAGGTTGATGGAAAAGATACCAATCAATCTCATCCTTTGTTCTGCCTGAATAAGAAAGAATTTCCTCAATGGCCGGCGGAACCTCTTTCTGCATAAAGTTGAATACTGCGGAGCCATCCATCCAAAGGTCGTCATAGCTTCGAACTTTTCCGTCTACAATATGGTTAGGAATAGCTGTCTCCGGCGTGCGCGGCATCCGAAATCCGCCGGCATGCATAATCAAGGCCTCCCTCCTGGCGCCGTCATTATAAATACTGTAATAAGCCGTCGGCGCAGATTCGTCCCTTTCCATGATGGTTATAGTAGCAGCATCACCGCCAAAAGAGGGTTCGCCAATCTTCCATTCCGGATCTTTACGGCATAACACATCACTTGTACACATAACAACTTTTTTGCCGTCCTCCATATGCTCTAAAAGCATACTGGCCTGGAACATTCCCAACACATAGGCGGCACAAGCCTGCGATATGTCCATACAGACCACATCAAACGGCAGTCCCAGCTCGCCATGTAAAACATTGCTCATCGGAGGGATATAATAATCCGGCGAAGTACTGAGTACTAGCAAAGCCCCAATCTCTTCTTTTTTTAACAAATCATTCTCCAAAAGATAGCGTATTCCATATAACGCTAAATCACTGGAAGTTGTAGTCGACAAAGCCGCACGTCGTTTACTGAAACCCATAACTCTCTTCAAGCGGCGAGTGGCCGGGGTAGCAAAATGTGCTGTCTCCTCATCATAATCGTATTCTGTTTTAGGCAGAACAGCCAGCACACCGCTGATTTTAATCCCATTAAATTTTGCTAACATACGTTTTCCATCCTTTTACAACAATCTCATCATAACCATTCGCTTTTACAATGTTCCGCCATTCTTGCGCACTACAGCAATAATTTGTTCAATAGACGTAAAGTTCTCAGGAACGATATCCAAAGCATCAATCAGACAGTTGAAATTGGTTTCCAATTCAGTTACCAACGCGACTACATCAAAAGAATCCAGCAGACCGTCCTCGATAAAATCTTTACTCGTGGTAAAATCAAACTCCGGACGCAATTCATTTAAAATTTTGTAGATATTTTTCTCCATGGTATATTTCCTCTCTTTTATTGATTGGCAAGGTTTTTCAACTGCAGACGGTCAATCTTACCGTTTGTATTGCGTGGCAGTTCTCTGAAATGAACATATCGCGTGGGAATCATATAAGCCGGCAAATCCTTGCCAATCTCCCTGCGCAAAACGGAAGTTTCAATTTCCGCATCCGCCTCATAGTAGAAAACAATCTGCTTTTTATTATAGTCATAAACGGCACAGCCATTTTTAACTAATTTGAGCGTATTGATAATGATATGCTCAATCTCACCCAATTCAATGCGCTTTCCCATATGTTTAATCAGGCTGTCATTGCGACCTTTGAATACTATCTCGCCTCGTTCATTTGTAAAAACAACATCACCGGTACGATAAATACGCTCTGGATACGCCGTATTGAGAGGATTCTGTACAAAGGCCGCCGATGTTTTCTCCGGGTTGTTATAGTAGCCCATGGCTAAATACGGGCCACGCACACAAAGTTCTCCCTCCTCTCCGGGCTGAGCAAGTTCATTCTTTTCGTTAAGAATGAGAATATCATTCTCTCTGCGCGGATATCCGATAGGAATTGGTTCATCATCTTGCAATTCACGCTCAATGACATAATAAGTACAATCCACCGTAATCTCTGTCGGACCATAAAGATTAACAAACGTCGCCTGCGGCAAATACTTACGCCAGTAATTAAACTGCTTTGTAGGAAACACCTCGCCGGCAAACCAAACCATATGTACATCCGGCAGCGGGATCCGACTAAGCAAATCCATATTGGCAATATTCACCATGATGGTTGGCACCCAGAAAATATACGTAATCTTCTGTGCTACCATATACTGCAACAAACGCGCAGGAAAGCTAGGGTAGCTTTCTGGGATAAAATCCAATGTACAGCTATGGATAAGCATCAAGCAAAATTCATAGCTTGAATGATCAAACACAATCGGCGCCATGCTGCCAAGTATCTCATCCTCACTCAGATTCAACGTTTCGATACCCCAGGTAGTATAATCAATAAAACTAGCATGGTTCAGTACCACACTTTTAGGCGTACCGGTCGATCCCGAAGTATTAATCAAGCACAACGGATCCGTACTGATAAGCTTTTTGTATTGCTCACAAAGCACCGGTTCTCCAGAAATATCACCCAGGGTGATAATCTCATCGAACAACAATATCGGTACATCACTCCCGGCACATAATTTCGCATGTATCCTGTCTGTAATAATACACAGTGGCTGCACGGCATCGAGTATATTGCTAATACGCTGTTCCGGCATCTTTACATCTAGGTTCATGTATGCATTTCCAGCATAGATACAGGACAAATCCGAAACAACACTCTCAATACTTTTTGGAAGCAATACACCAACTGGCTTGCGAATAGCGCCATCGCATAATGCGCTTACAGCCGCTCCCAGCTTCTGCCCTTGACAGGCAAGCTCCATAAAAGTAATGCGGCGGCTGCCATCAATAACAGCGGTTTTATTGGGGTGATTCTTAATTGTTTTAAGAAAATAAGAAATAATTGTCATATGTACTATGCTCCTCTTAGGCTGCGTAATCTCTACTCATTGCACCGTGGTAACATTGCCGAAATGATAATCTTTGACAGGAGGATGCGTAGTCCACGGTTCTGCCAGAAAAGCGTTCACGTTCTCCGTCAGCGCTTCTTTGCATTCGCGATACATATCTTTCTCAGTAAGACTAAATACATAAGTTGCTCCTAAAGGACTATATTTCATAACTCCCTTTTCCACCAGGCCATCCTCAAAAGAAATCGGTACTGCAGGAATAACATCCCGATATCGTACAAAAATAATGCGATGATCATCGCGGGTATTACCGTCATAGTCAGTTACCTTGCCATAAAAATCCATATCATAACGGTAAGGCACCTGCAACTCGTTTTCAATATAGTGCATATGTGTGCCACAAATGCCAAAACGCGTACCTAAAAATAAGAACCGCACATCCTCAGCCTTATGCAAATTATCAAAGATACTCCCCTCACCCAAAACTTTAACACCAGTCACATTAAGCAAATCTTTGTTTTTACCAAACACCACCACAGACATAATAGGATCCACTGATCGCACAGCTTCCGGACGCTTGCGAGCATACTCCGTTAATAATCCCATCCTGCTAGGAGTAATACGAACATCGAAATCCTCACGGTTACCAAAGCTAAATGTGAATGTAGGGAATACGACAGTCTCCACACCCAATTCCATAATTAGTTCAAACAAGATTTCACACAACTGCTTACGTTTGAGCTGTGGATTAATAGCTCCAAACGAAAGCTCCGTATGTAAAAACAATACCTTACACTTATCCGCAGCCACAGCACGTAATGCAACACGCACATCATCACATGTTACCCACTGATCGTTGCCATAGCGAAACAGCCTGTCATTACCATTAATTTCCATTTGCAATCTACCTCCGTCCAAAATAATATCATAATATATTTTCAGAAAGACATCCCTGCAGAAATGGGAATAAGCGTACCGGTCATGTACTTTGCCTTTTCTGAAAGCAAAAACTCGACTAAATATGCAACATATTCCGGTTTAATAACACCTAACGTTTGCAATTCCAAATACGCTGGATCATCTTCGGCTGGCCCCATAGGAGTATGTGTACCCGCTGGAAGAACAGCATTTACTCGTATCTTTCTTCTTGAAAACTCTTTAGCCATAACTGTAACCGCAGCATTCAAAGCTGCTTTGGATGTAGTATAATTAATAGAGCCTGGAAAGCATGTAAAAGACGAAATGGAAGAAAGGGCAACAATAGACGCACCATCATTGGAATAATTGCGTGAATAAAAAAATCTACCAAGTTCCATAAATGGATAAAAATTGGATTGCATCATAGCTGTAGTCAATTCTATTGTATTATTACGAATCGGTCTGCCTTTATCAATGCCTGCAGAGTGAACCATACCATCAAGTTTAATTCCCTTCTTCCTACACTGTAGGAAAACTTGCTCAATTTCTGTCAGTCTAGTTAAATCAAAAGGGATAAGCTCTGCTGGCTTCTTCAATTCCTCCTGTACAGCTTCAAGCCTTTCCAAAGAGCGAGACAATAATACAAGTTCATAATTTCCCAAAGAATCGAGGTATTTTGCGGTTGCCCGGCCAATACCGGACGAAGCGCCTGTAATAAGAACAACCATCTTTTATCCTCCTATGCGTTTATATGCCTGTTTTAGCACATTGCATCCATAAGATCTCCAATTGTTTCATAGGCTCGAATTTCACGGGCATTGGGAAATTTGTTAAAATTATCATTCATTACAGAAATGAAAGATAATACTGCAACAGAATCCCATGTATCCAGCTCAGTCAAAACAGTATTTGGAGTCAACTCTTCAGGTTCCATTTCCAGAATATCTGCAATTTCAATAAGTTTTTCTTGCTCAGTCATTTTACTTTCACCCCTTGTAAAAATTTAATTAGAAAATTGAATTGGATAAACATAATCGCTTTCAATAAGCGGGAGAACCGCATCATCATTTATCGTAATTAAGGCACTACTCCAAGCAAGGCCAATACCGTAGCCACAAGTAAAAACTTTGAGACCTTTTCCCTGCAATTTGCTTGTATTAGTACATAAGGCAAACGGAATAGATGCCGATGAAGTATTGCCGTACTTAGGATATGCACGCAACATTTTATCATTTGGCAGATTACAATTTTGACATATTCCTTCTACTATGATTTTCTGCGCTTGATGTAATGCATAAAAATCCACTTCGTTCCGAGAAATATTATAATGCTCGTGAAATTCATTGATACTATCCACGACTTCATTAAGTGAAAACAGTACAATTGCATTTCCATCCATAACACGACCATATTTATAACTACCATATAATACATTAAAACGTGAACCGTCTGTCATTTGATGACATGGCATGGCAGGTGCATCTTCATCATATTCCATAGCTACTGCAGCCCCACCATCACCAAAAATTATTCCACCGGGATTATATTCCGTACCAGGCGCATAATGCTGACAATCACCCATCAATAACAATCCTCGACCCTTGGTCGCAGCTAGAACCCCCGCCATAATTTGTACTCCAGACGAAAACCCTGAACAACCAAGATTTACATCATATGCCAAAATATCCTTTCCTAAACCCAGTTTTGCCTGGATGAGCATTGCGGTCGAAGGAGAAATCAAATCTGGGGATTGTGTCACAAAAATAAGACAGCAAATAGAATTTTTTGACCACCCAAGTTTTTTAATTACTTCATCTGCCGCAATACTAGCTAAATCAGATGTTCGCTGATCACCGAAAACCACTCGCCGTTCCTCAATACCTGTGTAAATAATACGTCTCCTATACTTTTTATCATTTACCTTTGCCGCATACTCTATGTTACTTAAAACATGAGTAGGTGTTGCAGCCGCAATAGAGCGGATTGCAACATGATGATATTCAGTAAACATTATTTAGATACCTCATAAATCATACTATATTCTTACGTTTTAGTTTTCCTCACGCCAAGGATAAATATCATCACAATAGGACAGTGGATAAATCCCACTTGTTTTAATAGTCGTATAAATGCTACACCAAGAAAGACCTACACCAAATCCACACATAAGAATATTTGCAGTTTCGTTTTTTTTCAATTCTTGTTCATGGACACACAAAGTAACGAGTGGGGAACTCCCGTTGGTGTTACCATATTTTTCTAAAGAGCGTAGTTCTTTTTCAGATTCCACACCACATGCATCATCTAATGTAGATAACAGCAACGCTTGAGCCTGATGGAAGGAATAATAATCAACATCATCTGTCGATATTCCAATCTCACCTCGAAAATCTGCAATATCATTAGCAACATCATTAATAGCAAATTGGAATACACCTTCACCATCCATAATAAACTTTCCCCCAGGTGCACGAAAAATTGCTCTATATCGATTGCCATCAGACTTATTTTTAAAATATATAGGTGAAATGGAGGCCTCCGTCTTTTCTAAAGCAACCGCAGAACCTGCTGCACCGAACAACATTTGATCAGCTAGCTCATCAGGGTTAGTTTCTTCTGTATAATAAGTAGGATCACTAACAACAAGTAATCCGCGTCCCCCCGGTCGTGCCCCTTGTAAGAGCGAGGAAACAGTCTGGATACCTGCTGTCGCAGCAGAACAACCAAGATTAACATCAAAAACCACACAGTCCTGAGACAAATGCAATCGTTTCTGCAAAAAGAAAGCAGTAGAAGGAATGATAAATAACGGGTTTTGCGTTGCAAAAACAAGCACATCAACACTATCTGGTTCCCATCTTAAATTTTTCATAAGTTTACTGCAGGCAGCATAGGCCAAATCTGCACTCGTCTGTCCCGGTGCGCAGACATGTCTCTCCTTTATACCTGTTAAACGAATTTGCTTTTTACATCTCCGTTCACCTATCCGATCTGCAAAATCCAGATTATTGACAATCCGAGATGGCACAACCGTCTGAATACCTTCAATAGAAATATTATTAAATACTCCAAACATTTATAGTCCTCTTCTTTCTAGTAACTAAACAATAAATCCCGCACCGACAACAACCGTTGTTCCAGTAATATACCTGGCTTTTTCTGACATCAAATAGCTAGCTAATTCAGCAATGTTTTCTGGTTCTATCAAGCCTAACGGTTGTGACCATTGCAAGGATTCTTTCAAATCTGGAAGTTCTCGAATTGTTTCCTCGTACATGCGTGTACGTACCATTGCAGGAGCAATAGCGTTTACCCGAATTTTGCGCCCGATCAATTCTTTAGCAGCTGCTTTAACCAGAACACTCACTGCCGCCTTGGATGCAGAATACACTGCAATTCCCTTCCCACCATCCAACGCTGCCGTAGATGACAGGGCGACAATGGATGCCCCCTCATTGACATAGCGCCGGCTGGCCGCCATGCGACATATTTCCGCCAGCGCCTCTACATTGATACGGAATAAACGTCCCGTATCCTCGATATTATTTACTCGAAGTGGAACATTAAGAGTTATACCTGCGCAATGCGCAATTCCATCAATCTTCCAACCATTTTGTTTACAATAATCAAATATTGCCTGCACATTCTCCAACTGGGCAAGATCCGCCTCAAATGGTACAATGCCGCTATTGTTTTCACCTACCTTGGAAATCTCCTGCAATGCAGCCTCGTTTCTGCCTACAGCGATAATACGAGCACCCTCAGCAAAAAACTTTTGTGCCATTGCTTTCCCAATTCCGCTTGTTGCACCAGTAACAATGATCGTTTTTTCCTGCATACATAGTCCTCCTACTTGCCCACAGCTAATTTATTGCCTTTTATGTAAATTCTGTCATACATATCATCAAATTTGTATCCGTTATAAAGGATGTTAAATCGGATAGCTCGCTTATTTTTCAAATCCATCCAACAATAGTTGTGCTTATATCCCTGACGTGCCATTGATCCAATCGAAAAAGCAATTAGTGACGTAAACACTTCCACTGGACCATCATTAAAACTGTAGGCCCAATAACATTTTCGCCCCTGTATTTCAATTAGATTTGCAGCAATAATCTTATCGTTTTCTTTTGCCACAAAGACCCACCCCTTATGGATGTGATCACACAACGTTTTCATATCGTAAAAATGAGAATCACGGGCATCAAACTTCTCTCTCAGCATCCTGTCAAGCTCTTCTGCGTCCTCTTCCACGGCAAGTTCGCCATATCCTGCATGATACAATTCATTTTGAATAGTATCATCTACAACCAATGTTTCTCTAAGTTGAGTCGCCTTTAACTCCGTTTCTGTCTTTTCTTCCTTTGTTTTTATCATATAACGCCCATATTCCGACAGAAGTTCATATCCGGCTTTTTCAAATAATCCTGTGTTTTCTTCCCTCTCTTTCGTAAGATAATCAATGCAACTGTCCACCGGTGTCATTGCCAATATCTGCACCAGTTCCTCTGTATTAATCGCATAAAAATAAATACGCAAAATATCATCATCCATCCAACCAAATGCCAATGCACCTTCTCCTAGCCAACAAGACAGCGGCTCGATACACTGGCTACATTGGTTGAAATAATTGGTAATAACAGATCCTCCAAAGCGACGGATGCGATTCATTTCCTGGCGAAGTTCCATAATTGGCCTTTTCTCAGCTTTAATCATAGTGCCCCCATTTCTTTAAAAGGATTTTCATTTCCTATTCAGTCTTCAAAATAGTCACAAATATCCTGCACCGTTTTGAAACTGCGGATGCTATTGGTACTCAGCACCTTTCCAAACTGTTTTTTTACTTCAGCGATGAGAGACAGTTTACTCAGAGAATCCCACTCCTCATAATCTTCCAAATTGTCATCCACCGAGAGTGTGCCTTCATCAAGATCCATAATTTCTTCCAGCATGGCGATTTTCTCTTCAATAGTCATTACTAAAACTCCTTTTTAAATGTGATATATTTTGAAAATAGGCAGAGCCTATTTATCAAACATGCCAAAAATCTTTCCGCCTTCATTCTGTCCTAAATGACGGGCTGGATTTCCTACCATAATGGCGCCAGGGCGCACACTGCGCAATAGAACCGCTCCCAAACTAACAAGAGCATTGTCCCCTACTGTGATACGGTCTTTGGCCATGGATCCAGGAGCCATATAGACGCATTCGCCCAACTCAGTCTTACCACCTATAAAAGTATTAGCAGAAAGCACGCTGTTTGCCCCGATGACAGCATCATGACCAACAATCACATGTGTATTAATAAGAACATTCTCTTTTACTGTCACATCGACTGATAGAATGGTATCATACACAATACAACCTTCGCCAACCTGTACACCTGGCGAGAGGGTCGCATACGGCGAAATCAAAGTTCCCATCCCAAATCCTGCTGCTTTGATTTTTTCATACAATGCTTTTCGGTTGATAGGCTCCCCGTTGGCAATAAGAAATTCCACATCAGTACCTAACGTCGTTACCTCTGAAAAGCGCAATATCCGAGCGCCGTTCAACTCAACTGCATCAATCACATCGTCCACAAGCAAAATGTCATCCCAGTGAGAAAAGTCTCTTGCAAGCGCCAGTATTTCTTTCCCAAGTCCACCGGCACAATAGATGGCCAAAGTCATAATTCTGTCTCCTTCATATGCGGAAGCCCTCCCGGCGCTCTCGATGCGCTGCGTTTGAATGGTTCAAGATACCGGCGCAAATCTCTCATCTCCCCTGGTTCCCCATGTCCAGGGAAAACAAAAGTATCCTCTTGCACCGTCTCCAACATAGGCCGGGTAATCGCTGCATATTCCCTCTTGCTTCCGCCCGGGAAACGCAGGATGACCCCGGTTCCTTCTACAAGGTTATCACCGGTAAAGAGAATCTTTTCATCCAGCCAGATTAGATTTCCTCCGCGGGCGTGACCGGGTGCCCGCTGCATGTGCACCATATGTCCATTCCAGTCAAATCGTAACTCTTCTGCAAAGGTCTTATCCGCCATACAGCGATAATCAGTATCCTGAAGCTTGATACCTTCCAATCGCTGTTCCGGCGTCATATCCATAAAAAGCGCCTCATAAAACTTCGCCATATTCTTTTCCGGATCGCCCAGTAAAGCAGCGCAGTCCTCAGTGCAGAGTACAGTTACCTGAGTCAGGTTTTCCCGCAGCCAGTTGACGCCGGAAATATGATCAAAATGTTCATGGCTGAGAAGTACAAGCACATTTTCTACACCATTGGTACGCAAGAGTTCCAACGCCGGCATACAGATATGCGGATCTATGATAAGGGCCTGTCCTCCTTCCAACACAAGATACATATTGGAAAGGATCGCCGGCATGACCCAGCGGTAAACGGTTATCCCATACGCCGTGAAGATTTCTTTCACGTCTTGTCCTCCTTAGACATTGTTCAAAAATTCCAGATAAGCGTCGCACACTTTCCCACTTGGTCCTGCCTTGCGCACCACGCCGTGATCTAGCCATATGGCAGTTTTGCATAGTTTGCGTACCTGCTTGATATCGTGTGAAACGAAGAACAGCGTCGTGCCGCCAGCCAGCATCTCTGCCATGCGCTGATGGCATTTCTCCTGAAAGCGCACATCACCGACCGCCAGAATCTCGTCCACGACCAGAATGTCCGCGCTTACCACAGTGGCGATGCTGAAGCCCAACCGCGCCACCATGCCGGAAGAAAAGTTCTTCACCGGCACATCCTCAAACTCCCACAGCTCTGCGAAATCCATGATCTCCTTATAATGTTCATTCATGAATGTGCGGTTATGACCCAGTACGGCGCCGTTCAGAAAGATATTCTCCCTTGCAGTCAGCTCGATATCAAAGCCTGCTCCCAGCTCAATTAGCGGCGCGATACTGCCTCGTCGGATGACTTTTCCTTCTGAAGGATACATCACTCCCGCAATGGTCTTGAGCAGTGTACTCTTGCCGCTTCCGTTGACGCCGATAAGCGCTACGGAATCTCCCCGCAATATCTTGAGATTAATATCGCGCAGAGCAAAGAACTCATTAAAAAGCAGCTTGCCGCTCATCAGCTTAAGAAAATATTCCTTGAGGGTATCAGTGCGTTCCGTCGCAAGATTGAAACGCATCGATACATGGTTGATTTCCACGATATATTTGCCTGCCATCGTATTTCACCTCTTCCCTTACATATACAGGATGAAATTGCGCTGCAAAACGCGGAACAGGAGAAAGCCAATGAGCATGCTAACAGCGCTGGCCGCAAGACATGCCTGCACCGTTCCCAGCTGCGGAAGCTGACCATAAAGCACAAGATCCCGAAAAAAGGTGATGTAGTGATACATCGGATTCATGTTGATCAGAAACGCGACCTCCGGCGGAACCGCTGAGACCGGATAAAAAATGGGAGTGGTATACATCCACGCCAATGTAAGTACTCCATACAGATGGACCACATCACGGAAATACACGCTAAGCGACGACAAGATAAGTCCAATACCGCAGCTGAAAATAAGTAAAAGGATCAGTGGCAGCGGAAACAAAAGCAGCGTCCAGTGCAGCGGTGTCGCAGTGATCAGCATGGTAATCAGGATTGCGGCCAGGCTGAAGGTCATCATCACGAAACAGGAAAACACCCGTGATATGGGAAAGATATATTTGGGAATATATACCTTTTTGATAAGAGCCGCGTTCTGCAGCACACTGTACATTGCCTGGTTCGTTGCTTCACTCATGAACGACCACAGAGTGTTGCCGCAGATAAGATAAAGTGGGAAATTAGGCACATCCCATCGGAACATGTAGCTGAATACCATTGTCATGATGGCCATCATCAGCAGCGGATTGAGAAGGCTCCAGCAATATCCAAGCAGGCTGCGGCGATATTTTAATTTCAGATCGCGGGAAATAAGCTCTCGCATCAAAGGCAGATAAGAAGATTTTTCCGAGTTCTTATTTATTAACAGAACATCTTCAGTATTTTCAAACGACAGCGCAGCTGTTTCCTCTGAGCCGGCTGTCATCTGCCCCATTGCAACGCCTTCTGTACTTTCTGGTACAAAAAGTATCTTCACCGTTGAGAACATAATCCTCAGATCTTCGATAATACTGGGGTGGGCAAGATACATCAGATCCATTTCCAGCTTGTCGTAGGGTTGAGTATTATATTTACCGTATACCTGGGCGTAACCGGTCAGGCCGGCCTTTCCCTTCAGTCTCAGGGCAAACTCCGGCAGCTCCCTCATATATTGTTCTGCTATCTCGGGACGTTCCGGTCTGGGACCCACCAGGCTCATGGAACCTGCAAGGATATTAAAAAGCTGCGGCAGCTCATCAATCCTGCATTTCCGGATAATCCGTCCTACCGGCGTAATCCGGTCATCATTGTTCCCGGTAGACAATCTTGCCACTCCGTCTTTTTCCGCGTCCACTTTCATGGAACGGAACTTCATTACCCGGAATTCCTGTCCGTCCTTCGTAAGTCTTTTCTGACGGTAAAACACAGGACCTCCATCTGTCGCCCGAATGGCAATCGCAGTAACCAGCATCACAGGAGAGGAAATTAACAGGATAAGCCCGGCTATGACAATATCCAGCGTTCTTTTTATGATTAGATACTCTATGGGCGGCTTGTGCCATCCAACATTCAGGATGGGAAGATGCAGCATATGCATCTGCTTTGCGCCGCTCATGATGGTATCTCCAATGCGGGGTATCACATAGATATCGATATCCCGGCTGATACACTGCTTTAGAATGATATTTCTCTCATGACTGTGCACGCCGCTCAGAAATACAGTTTCCATGCCGTCCAGCATTGCAAAATTGGCCAGACACTCCCCGGCGCTTGCTGTCACCCGGACATCATAATTCTTCCCCAGCCCATATTCACTGACCAAGGTCTCAAGACCGGGGCGTCTGTCATAAATGACTGCCGTCTTTTTGGGCGGATTGACAGCAAAATACCATTTTCTCGCCAATACTGACCAGATTACAGCCAGGAACACCTGAAACAAGAATGCCTGAAACAATGGCAGGGGGCTGGGAAGGCGTTTCGTCAGCAGATACGTAACCACATACAGAATGCCGTCAGCGATCGCCGCGGCAAGACTCTGGCTGTACACCAGTTCAGTAGCATGACTCAATGACACCATAAAGACATCATAGACTTTTCCGTAAATTACGTAGACTGTAAGGAACAGAGCGAGCATTACCCAGTTCCCTTTATTATAGAAGGGAGAATAAGTCCTTGGTGAGTAATACCCATACCAGCAGGCCGCAAATGGAACTGTTATCAATACGGCGTTCAGAACCTTCAGGACCCTTATCCCCAGATCATGTTTTATATCAGTCATCCATCATCTCTCCACGTATCTCGCATTCATTTTCTTCTTCATCCCGTCGCTCTCATCTCTCCTATGTCCTCGTTCAGATAAATCCCCAATGCGGCCGTTATCTCCTTCTGCATAAGCTGCAGGCGAATGATGGCAAACCGCTTCTTAAAACCATATTTCTCCACCTTCTCCTGACAGAGCGCCAACGGACCTTCTATATGGAACACATGCCCCATCCCGTCCGTGGACACATAGGAGAGCCTCACCACATGCTCCTGATCCTGTAGCCGCTCCAGAAAATCTGTTTCCTTCGCATCCATGGGAAAAATGGAGAATTCCCCCTCGGCCATCATTCGAGATACCACAGGGGCCTGCTCCAGATACCGGAAGAAAGACTCCGATTCTCCGCAGGTAAGGAACACGAATCCGGGAAACAGCACTTCCTTATGGAGGATATTCCTCCGTTCCCGCCGCCAGAGACGTTCATGAAGGATGACGAAACAATCTTCATACAACTGCTGAGGGATAGCCTCTCGAATCAGTTCAGCCAATTCTTCCTCCCTGCCGACCCAGGTCTTCAGCGCGTACCATTTCATGTTCCTCCCCCTTCCTTCAGACAATAAAATAGCCCGGCATTCCGCCAGGCAGATAAACAAACGATTAATGAGCTGTTTTTAATATAGGCTCCGCCATCCCGGCGGCCCTGCAGACTGCCCCCGAGCATGGCTTTACCGCGGCAAGCCGCGGCCGGTGTGACCCCTTTCCGGAAGATGTGGCCTTCAGACCCGACGCCTTCCAGTCCGGTTTTGTGCGGAGAAAGAATGGAATACATGTCTCATTCCTTCTTAAAGCGAGAGCAACATTTTGTATGAAAATGTTGCTCTCGTCTGCCTGTCAAACCTTTCCGCACACAATATTTAATTGTCTAAAAATCCGGAATTAAAGATGTTTTTCAGAATGTTCTGAAATGCACAGTTATTAAGAAAATCAAAAAAGAGCAAGCCAATGCAAAGATCTTCCAATACTGGTTCAGACTCTTTTTGCACCGGCCTGCTCTGCGCTTTTTTACTTTACTATCCTCTTGTTCTGCCTTATATCGTTCTGTCTTTTATCTTTCTGTCTTTTACTGCTATTTCAGCCTTTTTCGGCCTTTTTTGTCCTTCACGCCCTCTAGGCTATCACATTCCTCAGCCGTCCGATTCCTTCCACCTCGCAGATCACCTCGTCTCCCGGCTTCAGAAATCTGGGCGGGTCAAAGCCTATGCCCGCGCCGGAAGGAGTTCCCATGGAGATGATGGTGCCAGCCTTCAGGCACATGCCCTGGGACAGTTCGCTGATGACGCTGCTGATTCCGAATATCAGAAGGGATGTGTGGCTGTCCTGGCGCAGCTCGCCGTTCACATAGGAACGGATGGCAAGCCTGGGCGGGTAGGCAATCTGATCCGCCGTCACGATACAGGGACCCATGGGGCAGGCGCCCTCCAGGCTTTTGCCGAAGTACCACTGCTGATGGCGGTCCTGAATGTCTCTGGCGCTGATATCGTTCAGAATCGTGTAGCCGAAGACGTAGTCTGCCGCTTTCTCCTCCGGGACCCGATAGGCATCCCGGCCGATGACGACCGCCAGCTCCGCTTCATAATCCAGCCGCTCCGTAATGTCCTGGTGGGCGGGGATCTCTTCTCCGTCGCCTGTCGCCCGGTTCACACGCTTGGAGAAATATACTGCGTGAGGCCGCTGGCCGTCAAACTCTTTTCCTCTGTACCTGGCGGATTCCTCCGCGTGAGCCATGTAATTGATGCCCAGGCAGATGATATCCTGTCCCGGTTCCGGAATGGGGGCCAGAAGCTTCACTTCCTCCCGCCGTGCGGCGCCTCTTACCCGGTAGGGATCATGGGAGGCGGCGTAGTCCAGCCTCTGCAGCTCGGACTCACACAGCTTTGCCGCCGCTGTCTTCATATCCTTATAATCGATCTCCAGACCGTCGAAGGGGAGCACCCACTGCTCGTCCGTGCTGAGAACTCCCAGCTTCTGTTTCTTCTCCACCACATAAGTTACAAGTTTCATTTCGGTCTTATACCTCCCACAAATCTTCTCTGGTTGTAGATACAGCGTCGACCCCCGCCTGGAAGGCCGCTATAATATCCTGCTTGTCAGAAAGCAGGCCGCCCGCTACAAGAAGCACCGATGTAGTCTCCCGGATTCTGCGCAGAACCTGCGGTATAACGCCCGGCAGAATTTCCATGAAGTCCGGCTGAAAAGCCGCCAGCTGCCGCTCTGTGTTCTCAAAGGCAATGGAATCGATCAGAAATGTCCGCTGTCCGCCGATCAGGCCCAGCTCCATAGCGTGCTTCACCAGCGCCGGCTTGGTGCTGATGATCCCGTCCGCTTTGGTATTCTCCCTGATGAAGTCCACTGCGATTTCCTTTGAGCTCAGACCTGTGATCAGATCCACATGAACGATTGCCAGCTTGCCTCTCTCTTTGATCTTTTCCACGATCCCCGCAATGCTGCAGATCGTCCCGTACAGGATAAACACCATGGACGAGTCCGTCTCCAGCGCTCTGTCAAGCCCGGCCTCATCCTTCACCGCCGCGATAATCGGAGAATCCGCAAAAACATCTTCCAGCCTCATATACCATCCTCCTGGTCAGTTCTTCCCCTATCATACAACAAATTGCCCAAAAATGCAAATCCTGCCGCCACTTTGACCGAAAATTTCTCTTTTTCAGTCCGCTTTCCCCCCACATACAACGACAGAGGGTTTCTGTGCCCTCCGTCGTTATCATTTCTTCCTATATCAGATTTTTTCAATAATACTCAGCGATTCTCGTTCTCCTTAAACTTCACGTAGGCTTTGCACACCTGCGGGAAATTCGTAATGACGCCGCAGCAGTCCCACGCGTAAAGCTTCTCCAGCTCCGCCATGTCATTGACCGTCCAGACATTTAATTTGACTCCGTGGGCCTTGCAGTTTTCGATCACCTGGTCGTTTAAGGTCTTATAGCTCGGATGATAATATTCCAATCCGCAGCTTGCGCAGTAATATCCGGCATTGCCCAGGCCATTGCCCCCTATCAGCGCGCCGCAGGAAGCCTCCGGCAGCAGCCTCTTCACTTTTTCCAGGGACATGTGATTGAAGGAGGAATAGATGATCCGGTCCTCAAGGCCGTATTTTTTCACGATCTCCACGGTCTTCTTTTCCACGTCCTCATAATAGTAAACGCCTGTCTTGATCTCAATGTTGGTAAAGATGTTGTTCTGCGCCATCCAGGCACAGTACTCTTCCAGAGAAGGGATCGGCTCGAAGTCCGTCACGTGAGGGAACAGTTTGGCCGCGTTCAGCTTCCTGATCTCCTCAAATGTATAGTCCTTGACGAAGCCCTCGCCGTCGGTGGTACGGTCCACTCTCTCATCGTGGATGACAACGACCACCCCGTCCTTTGTTGTCTGAACATCCAGTTCAATTCCGTCACATCCGGCCTCTACCGCCTTCTGAAACGACAGCATGGTATTTTCCGGATATTTCCCACTATAGCCCCTGTGAGCAATTACTTTCATAACTTTGCCTTCTTTCCTGATGATGCTGAGCCATCATATTGTCCGACACCATATTATACTAGAACTTCAGTCGTTCGACAAGTGCCGAAACGATATTTTCTCAGATATTACGGGGCTGGAATGGTCTTATTACTTCATCGCCGCCTTGGAGTAACCGGTCAGCATGTATTTCTGGAACATAAAGAACATGATCACTACCGGCAGGATCGCCATCACGGCGCCGGCCATGATCTCATGGTTGTTCATGGTCGCCTGCCCTGCGAAGGTGTTCTTAAGCTGCGCCAGACCTACGGTAAGCACGCGGCGCTGCTCGTTCTTGGCGATGATCTTGGGCCAAAAGTAACTGTTCCAACCATTCGTAAACGTAACCAGTGTGGTGGTAAACAGTGTAGACTTACACATGGGCGTCAAGATCTTGGTGATGACTCCGACTCTGCCCAGGCCGTCTACCTTGGCTGCGTCAATGTAGCTGTCGTCGATGGCCATGAAGGTCTGACGCAGCATGAAAATGTAGTATGGAGAAATACACTCCGGCAGGATCAGGCCCAGGAATGTATCGTTCAGTCCCCAGTTAGCGCACATGATGTAAATAGGAATGAACGTAACCTGAATGGGTATCATCAGCGCTCCCAGAACGAACAGGAAGCACACGCCCTGACCTTTGAATTTGCCCTTGGAAAATCCGTAAGCGGCAAACACGCCGGTGACGATCTGGGAGATCAGGATTCCGGCCGTCATGACAATGGTATTATAATAATACTTGCCGAAATTAACCCGCTTAAATACACTCAGATAGTTCTCCAGATGAATCTCATGAGGCCACAAAGTCGGCACTGCCAGAAGAATCTCCTCCTGTGACTTCACGGACGAGGAAATCATCCAGTACAGAGGGAAGAGTACGATCAGGGTGACGATAATGGCCAGGGTATACTGTACGGCGGCTATGATCTTTCTCTTTCTCTTGGCCGCCGCCTCCCGCTCCAGCCGGGTAGAAGTTTTTGCTTCGCTCATATCCGCCCTCCTTATGAATCGTAGTGGACGCTGTTGTTGGACACCTTAAAGGTCAGCGCCGTAAACACCAGTAACAGCACAAAGAACGCGATCGCGATAACCGACGCCCGGTCCATACGGAAATCTTCCATAGCGTACTGGTAGATCTTGTACACGAACACCTCGGTGGAACGGTAAGGTCCGCCGCTGGTCAGGATATCGATGGACTGGAATACCTTCATGGAAGAAAGGAATGTCGTCACGAACAGGAACAATGTTGTAGGCGAAAGCATGGGGATCGTGATCTTCCAGAATCTCTGCCATGCAGTCGCGCCGTCCAGGGAAGCAGCCTCATAGTAATCCTTGGAAATACCGATCATGGCGGACAGATAGATCATCATGCCGTAACCGATAGCCCTCCAGCCGGTAACCATCAGCACCGCGAACAGCGCGGTGTGGCGGTTCTGCAGCCACGCTACGGGAGCAATGCCGAAGAAACCAAGAAGATAGTTCAGAATACCGGTATCGGTGTTCAGGATCCACAGGAAAACTACGGCCGCGGATGACATAGCCACGTACTTGGGCATGAACACGATGGCGCGCATGATGGAGAACGCTCCGTTCATGCGGTTGAAGATCATGGCGAAGATAAGGCCGCCTACCAGGGTAATGGTAAGCTCGCCGATGGAATACAGGATGGTGACCTTCAGGGAGTTCAGAAGATATTTGGTTCCGGAACCGTTAAACAGCCACACCCAGTTCTTCATGCCCACATAATTCCAGGTATCATTCAGCAGGTTCCAGTCGGTAAAGCTGATCTGGACCAGCTTGCAGATGGGATAGTAGGTAAATACTGCTATGAGGATCAGCGACGGCAGGACGCAGACGAAATCCTTTATAGCAGACGTAGTCTTTGGATTTAATAATGGTTTTTTCTCCACGTTGTCCTCCTTCTATAAATGTGAGGCCTCCGGCGGCCAATGCCGGAGGCCGTTAGCATCTCGCTGCTGTCTCACATTATCCGACGGCGTCCTCCAGGACCTCGTCGATCTCCTCCGCCATATCGGCGATCTTGCTGTCGATATCCACATCCTCATACATGATCTCGATCATGTAGTTCTTCCAGATGGTAGCCAGCTGGTTCCAGCCCGGATGCTGGATTCTCGGATAAATCAGGTTCAGGTTGTCAAAGATGCACTGGAACGCCGGTTTCTCTTCCAGGAACGCCTTGCCTTCGTCGGTGGTCAGCACAGAGTTTCTGGTGGGCATATAGCCTGTGGCGCTGGCCCACTTCATGTTGGTCTCTTTGCCGCACAGATAGCACAGGAACTGCCATGCCGCGTTCTTGGTAGCCTGGTCGTTCTTGGACGGGATCAGCAGTACGCAGCCGCCGATCTCCTGATCCTTGCTGCCGTTGTAGCCGGGAAGCCATGCCATGCCAACCTCGAAATCACAGGAATCCACATAGGTGGTGTACAGGGAGCTGGTATGGGAAACCGCGAAAGCCTTGCCGTCGATGAAGCTCTGCCTCATGTTGGAGGAAGCGTCGCTTCCGTTGTCCGTCCAGTAGATCCAACCCTTGTCATACCAGTCTTTGAACTGATGGGCCAGCTCCAGACCGGCTTCGCTGCCCAGATCCGTCGAAACCTGATCGTCATTGATGATGTTCAGGCCTCTGTTCAGATAGAAGGTCTCAAAATACCACTGGTCCCAGCCGGGGATGCTCAGGCCCGTGCGGCCGTTGGCTGCCGCCTTCTCCAGGAATTCATCCATTCCGCTCCAGTCCTCGGGAACCTCGATGCCCTCCGCGTCAGCGATATCCTTATTATAATAGATAACCTGCGTGGAGATCAGGAAGGGAAGAGCCACCTGCTTGCCCTCATACTGGGAAGCAAGAAGCATACCTGCTGAGAAGTCCTCCAGGTCATACCCGGTAGCTGCCGCGTAGGGTCCCAGATCCTCAGTCAGTCCGCCGGCGCCGTACTCAGCAACATAAGGAGTGTTGGCCACGGTCACAGCCGGAAGTCCGGTGCCTGCCGCGTGAGCCGCCACCAGAGCCTCGTTCACCTGAGCGTAGCTTCCTACATAGACAGGCTCAACGGTGATCAGATCCTGGGAGCTGTTAAAATCATTCACTACTTCTTCCACGATCCAGCTGTGCTGGTCCTCGATGGAATGCCACCACTGAATGGTGATCGGCTCGGTCACTTCATACATGGAAGCGTCCGCCGCTTCTGCCGCCTCGGTCTCCGCCGCTGCTTCTCCGCTACCGGATGAATCAGCCGCGGCCTCCTGGGTGGTCTGCTGCGCAGCAGCAGCTCCGCCGCCTGTGGAACCGCCGCCGCTGCAGCCTGCCAACAGGCCGGCAGCCATTGCCATGGTCATTACAACTGCTAACACTTTTTTCATTTGATACATACCCTCCATTCTTAGTTAAACATATAAGTGTTTGTTTTGGCAGCCGGAATAAGTTGTTAAATTTTGGTTAAAATTTTACTCATTTTTCAATTAATTTATCCAATTGGTTCAACATTTTTTATCACTGCTGCCCGGTAACATTACGACATTTCTTCGCTCTTTTAAGGTAACACATCTTGGTGCTGTTTGTCAATATTTAAACAAAATTATTTTCAAAATTTAAGCAAATTTAACATGTCTTTTCAATAAACATTGTTCATAATTCTTGTGAAAAAAAGATTGATTTTTCTGCTGAAAAATGCTAAACTTTGAGAATGAAAGCATAGACCCATCGTTTTCAGGAGGAAGTTTGTATGAAGAAACCTACGATCAAAGATATCGCCACCAACGCAGGAGTATCGCCGGCATGTGTATCGATGATCCTCAGCGGAAAGAACCTGCAGCGTTTCTCAGAGCAGACTATCCAAAATGTGTATCAGGCTACCCGCGAATTAGGATATCTGCCTAAAAAACAGCGAGGCAAAAGCGCCAAAGATATCATCCTCATTGTTTGCCCGTCGCTTATGAACCCTTATTACACCACCCTGATCCAGAGCATGGAACAGGAGGCCCGGGTTCGTGGATATCTGACTCTGATTTTCACCACATACTGGAATAAGAACGCGGAGCGTGAGATTCTGGAGCTGGCCGCCAGGCCCATGATCGTTGGCGTTATATTCGCCATGATCCCCCAGCAGCCTCACCTCGCGGAGGAAATCAGCAAACTGGTACCCATGGTGACTGTGGGAGACAAGACCTACAACATTAACATTGACACTGTAGACGTGAACAACTATTCAGCAGGGCGTATGGTAGCCGCGCATCTGATTGAACTGGGGCACAGACACATCGCTTTTGTGTCCACCACGCTGAACAGCGAGCATTCCTCTCGCGTAAACCGCTGTAACGGCTTGAAGGACGAAGTCGCCGATTCCTGTCCGGACGGCAGCGTCACCGTTTACAGCCAGGACGTATCGCCTCACAGAGAGCTGTACGTCATTTCCGTAGAACAGGAAGTAGGATATCTGCTGACCCAGAAGTGCTTAAAGGAGCATCCTGAGATCACCGCCATTGTGGCCATCAACGACATGGTGGCGTACGGCGTCAGAAAGGCCATCCTGGAAGCAGGCAAACGGATTCCGGAGGACATCAGCCTCTGCGGATTCGACAACATTTACCCGTCCCGTTTTGAAGGGATCAACCTTACCACCATCGAACATTCCATCGTCGGCCGCGGCCGAAGCAGTGTCCGCCTTCTGGCAGACAAGCTGCAGGCTCAGGAAGACGAGACGCAGGGCAAGGCCATCACCCGCATGGAATACCAGAGCGACCTGATGATAGGAGGCTCTACCGGACCGGCTGCTGTGCCTGTCGAAGCCACATGACCCTATAAATAAGCCAAAAGGGAGCCTGACTTGCGCAGGCTCCCAGTTTTCAGGAATTTACTCCGTCTCATCTTCTTCTGAGGATTCCTCCTCCTGATATCTGGCGAACACCGACCTCAGCAGATAGGAGCTGACAAAGGCCGCCAGCGCCATGAAGATGGGAAACAGAATGGGAATATAGTAAGTCAGCACGCCGAAGATCACATAGATGACCAGAATCGTCACGGACACGTAGAGATTTCCCATGGCCATGATGAAGCTGTTGCTCAGGATCTTCCTTACCGGCATATGGAACCGGGACAGAATCGGGAATATATACAGAGCCGTCAGCGCGTACACAAGGAGAAGGCAGAGCAGGACTCCCAGACACACGGTCCGCACCGGTCTGGCCACGGCGATATTCATGCAGGCCCACAGATCAGCTGCCAGAAAACCGCCGGCCGCCAGAATGATCAGCCACAAGATCGTAGCCGGAAGAAAATTTTTCCGGAACGCTTTCCAGAAGCTTCTCCACACATACCCCTCCTCGTTGTCCGCCTGCTTCAGGGTGAACTGATAGAGGGAAGTCGTGGCCGCTCCTACGGTAAAAACGGGCAGTGAAAACAAAAACCACAGGATTCCCAGGAAGAATACATCCGTTATCTTTTCCATAAAGCTCCAGAATTTATTTTCCGGATTGAAAATGCCGTTCAGATTCATAGGGCGTGCTCCTTTCTTTTCTATATATTTTATCATACTTTGGGCAAAGAAGGTGAAATTTCATGAAAATTTTCCGCAATTTTCAAAAAAAATTTGCAAATGACCGGGCGACGCTGAAATCTCTGCCCTTCCGGCAGAAAATACGCTTTATCCTGGACTATTATAAGGGAGCGTTCTTCATTTTTCTGTGTCTCTGCCTCCTGGGTTACTATCTGGGCGATATGTGGCTGGAGACCCGTCGGGATACGGTTCTGGAGGGCTTCTTCTCCAACGATGACGAGAATCTGTTCCCTGCCCAAAAACTTGCGGATGACTTTTCCGCCTATCTTGGTCTGGCCAAAGGACAGCAGATTATTTTTGACGACAGCCTCTACGTGATCACCGGTTCCTCCGCTGATTACAACACTGCCAGCCAGGGAAAGATCATGGCCTATGTATCCGCCCGGGAACTGGATTTTCTGGTCACCACCGGCCCCCTGGTAGAAACCTACGCTCCCAGCTTTCCCATTCAGGATCTGGAGGAATTTCTTCCGGACGACATGCTGGAACGGTTCCGCGGCCAGCTGCTCTATGCCGCCGACGGCACCGGAAAGCGAAAGGCCTGCGCCCTCAGCCTGGAGGGATCACGGTTCACCAGGGATTCCGCCGCTCAGAAGGAAAATCCCCATTATCTCATCGTCTATTCCTACACCAAACATAAAGATACTATTCTGAAATTCCTGCGCTACGCTTTTGAAATGGACCCGGAACCATAATCCGGGAGTGAGAAAAAACGCTGCGTTCGGGGACTCGCCCCCTGCGCAGCGTTTTTTAATCGTTCCGACACATATTTCCTCCGGCTCTACAGCACCGTCTCCAACAGTTCCTTCATTTCTCCCAGAGAACGGTAGATCCCGTCTGGTTTTATCTGAGACGCGGCCACATCCTCCAGCTTCGTCTCACCGGACAGCACCAAAAGCCCCCTGGCTCCGCAGTTGACGCCGGCGGCCACATCCGTATAGAGCCTGTCTCCTACAAACGCCATCTGAGCCGGTTCCACGCCTGTCCGAAGCCGCACCATATCCACCGTCTCCTGAAAAGGCTTGCCCAGGTACTTGGGTTTTACCCCTGTGGAGAGCGTGATCGCCGCGCAGATTGAGCCGCAGTCCGGTATGAACCCGGTCTCCGTGGGACAGTTGATGTCCGGATGAGTAGCCAGAAACACCGCTCCCTCCCGGATGAACGTGCAGGCATGTTCCAGTTTTTCATAAGTCAGCGTTTTATCAAATCCAACCACAACCACATCCGGCCTGGCGTCTCCCGGTTCCCACAGAGGAATGCCTTCTCCCCGAAAGCATACCTCAAGGGCCTCGGTACCCACCAGGTAGACCGTCCTATCCGGATAATTCTCCTTCAGATAGGCGATGGTCACATCCCCGGAGGTCATGATCTGGTCCCGGCTGATCCGGCAGTCCATTCCTGCCAGCCGGTCCACATACACCTCCGGAGACCGGGATGAGTTGTTGGTAAAAAACAGGATTCTTCTTCCTTTTTCCTGAACGTACCGGACAAATTCCAGAGAACCGTCCAGACGGCGGTCTCCCAGGTAGAACGTACCGTCCATATCCAGGACAAACAGCCGGATGTCGGCAAGAAGAGCCGCTCTCCCCCTGTCTTTATCCTGCGCGCCGGGCGCAGATCTTCCGTTTTTGTTCATTCTGTTCCACCATTCTGTGTCCGGCCCCAGGACTTAAGCCTTTGCTACGGTCTTCGTCGCGATAATATCCACTCCGGTTCCGGCGCAGTCCGAGATCAGCACCTGGCCCATAGTCACCGGCGCGTCTACCCTGGCTGCCCGGATCTCCTTCATAACGTCGAAAATCTTGGACTTGGGAATGTCGCTCTTGGTCTTGACGGAAACCATGGCGATATCGCCGCCGTCCACCCGGATGCTGGAGGTCACGATCCTGGTCGGACTTAAGACCTCTTTCTTTGCGTAGTCCGCTCCTCTCGGGCAGGTGTTGCCGGTCACATTGATATTCTCACCGTCAATCGTAACAGTTACAGGGCAGCCCAGAGGGCAGCCGATGCAAATCAGATTTCTCGTCTCCATTATTCTACCTCCGTGCAGATCTTGATCCGGCTGATATCCGGGTAATCGGCAAAGCTGTTTTTCTTCAGAATCACCTGCTCCATCTCTCCGGGAGCCAGAACCTTCTTTTTCTTTCTGGAGATCAGCTTGTCGTCATAGTAAATGGCAATATAGCGGTCCTTGTAAACGTCGGCCACACGGAACCGCACCGTAACAGCATCTTCCATGGTGTCTACGTTAAGGGTCTGGGGAACGGTATAGCGGACGCCGTTCTCCGCCAGAAGCGGTACCTGACGGCCTTTGTCCGCCTCTCTTCCTCTCAGCACATACGCCGCCGCGTTCTGGCCTGCCAGAGTGGCCTCCTGGGACACGAAATCCACCAGGTCATGAACGTGAAGCACATTGCCGCAGGCGTAGATGCCTTCCACCTCAGTCTCCAGACGGTCATCCACATTGGGTCCGGAAGTGACGCGGTTCATGGACACGCCGGCTCCCTTGGACAGCTCGTTCTCCGGGATCAGGCCCACGCTGAGAAGCAGGGTATCGCAGGAATAATACTCCTCCGTTCCCGGAACCGGATTGCGGTCCGGTCCAACCTCGGCGATGGTGATGCCGGTAAGCCTCTCTTTGCCGTGGATCTGGGTTACGGTGTGGCTCAGCTTCAGAGGAATGCCGTAGTCATCCAGACACTGTACGATATTTCTCTTCAGGCCGCCGGAATAGAAAAATATCGTACAGTGTC